>CBDVDL010000131.1:0-5781 GCA_965372735.1 uncultured Alphaproteobacteria bacterium
CAGGAGATACAAGCAAAAGAGAAATATGTGAGAAAGTGAAAATGGTATGGGGGCGAGAGCTAGTACCTTGAATTTATACAGCTGAAGTCGCTCTAACATCTGAACACGTTAGGGACAATACTGGTTTTCCTTAACTTAATATAGAAATATTCTCTAAAACTTATCCAATAGTAAGGTCGATCATGAGTCAAGATAGACAACAGATTCCTGCAGAACTCAGGCGTCGAGTGCTTATCGAAGCTGGGCATCGTTGTGCCATACCCACCTGTCGTCATATTGACGTAGATGTTCATCATATAATACCTTGGGAGAAATGCAAGTGTCATGAATACACAAACCTAATTGCATTATGTCCAAATTGCCATAGAAGAGTACACCAGGGAGAAATTGACAGAAAATCTCTGCGAATATATAAAGCCAATTTACGTTTTGCCATTGAGAAATACTCACAGTTTGAAATGGATGTTCTATTTGCGCTTCATAATGCTGGGCCAGGCAAGGGAATACCATTTCCCACTTATCTCAGCCTATTAATCAAGAGAATTCTTGACGCTGGTTTTGTTCAAATAATTGAAACTGAAAGTGGGATACGGTTAGGCCCAGTAAAGGTAACACCTGATTTTCTTGAGATAACAAAAGAAGGCAAGGCATTTGTCCAATCATTAGGAATTCAAGAAATTGGTTATTAATCTTTTCTTAAGAAAACGGAAGGCAGGGTCATTTTGCAATATCTCATTCAATCAACCATAGCAATCATTGCGATTATGGATCCGCTCGGAGCCGCGCCGATATTCCTTGGGCTGACGGACGAAATGTCGCGATGGCAGCGGGCGCGGGCGGCGGTGCGGGCGTCGTTTTACTGCATCGTCATCCTGACCGTGTCGGCGTTCGGCGGCGAATGGATTCTGCGCGCTTTCGGCGTGACCTTGCCCGCGTTTCAAGTCGCCGGCGGACTCATCATCGTGCTCATGGGACTGGAAATGCTCAGCGGCACACCGACGCGCGTGCAGCATGACCCCAAAGAACCCGGCGCGGATGATACCATCTTAGTGCCGTTTACCATGCCGCTGATTGCCGGGCCGGGCGCGATTGCGACCGTGATTACCTTGACCGCGCAGCATCCGAATGTCAGCGGAAGATTAATCACTCTGCTGGCGGTTGTGCTGGCGACGATTGTTTTGCTGGTAACGCTGCTGAGCGCGACGTGGCTGAAGGACCGAATCAGCTATCACGTGCAGAAAGTTTTCCTGCGGTTCATGGGACTGATTCTGCTGGCGATTGGAGCGCAGTTGTTGCTGACGGGTGTGCAGAGGTTTTTGCGGTAGTGGCAAGGGGCTGAAGCCCCTTGTTAGATTACCGATGTGCGAGGTTGCGCGAGGGGGTTCAAGGCACCCACTCGCAACGATATTCTGTGTCTCCCCGCAGGCGGGGGGAAATGTAAGCAGTCAACGTCGAAGCATTAAGCTACTGTGAATATTTGAGATAGGAACGTTCAGTAGAAATTCAATTCGGGGGAATATGGTCAACGGCAATTTTTCTCTTGACATGAACCGATTTAATTTGTATAATTATTCCGTAAGGAGCCAATAAGATGAATTTGACCCACTCTACTCACGCATATTGGTATTGGTATTGCTACTGGTGCTCAAAGCGCGTGGGTGAGGTACGGCTCTAAGTAGATATTAGTCGAGGATATCAGCGCCCATGCGATTTATTGCATGGGCGTTTTTTTATTGGGTGAGATTTTGCAGCACACTTTTCATACGACAAAAGAGGCATTCCTGAAGCATGCCAAGCCGGGACGGGTTCAGGTCGTGACTCGAATCATGCCGGGAGATTTACTGACCCCGGTTTCGGCCTTTTTAAGGCTGCGCAGCATGGGCACTCCCGCGTTTCTTCTCGAAAGCGCCGCGGGCGGAGAAAGTTTCGGGCGCTATTCGATTCTTGGCGCAGCCCCGGCAAGGGTTGCCGTCGCGAAAGAACCGGGCTGCAGTTACTGGTTGGATAAGGGTGAAGAGACAGCGGAACCGCTGCGGAATCTTCTGAAGAATTTCGCAACGAGTCAGGCAGATAACGTGGGGCAGTTTCCTTTTTGCGGCGGGCTGGTCGGGATGATTGGGTTTGACTGGGTGCGGGAATTAGAAGTTCTACCGGAAGGTCCAGCGCCGGATATCGACATGCCCTTGGCCTGTCTGGGGGATTTTCAGGATTTCGTTTTGTTTGATCATCGAACGCTCGATGTTTTGTTTGTTGCTCAGGTAGAGGTAGGGGAATCTCCCGCAGAGGATTTCGCGCGCGCGCAGCATCGTCTAACATCGATGGAAGCTGTTCTCGCGCATCCGCTTCCCGGCGACCTTCCGCCTGTCGAATCCTCACTGAAGATTCAGAGCAACGTTTCGGAGAATGAATTCTGCAAAGGCGTACGCACGTTGAAGGAGCATATTCGAGCCGGTGATATTTTTCAGGCGGTTCTTTCGCAGCGTTTCGAGACAGATTTTCAGGGCGATCCTTTTCAGCTTTACCGGAGTCTGAGACGCGTCAATCCGTCGCCGTACATGTTCTATCTGGAGATGGAGAATGGCGCGCTTGTCGGCGCATCGCCGGAACTTCTTGTCGGTGTGGACGGACGCGATGCTCAGCTTCTGCCCATCGCAGGAACCCGGCCGCGCGGCAAAAATATCGATGAAGACGCGGCGCTGGAAAAAGATTTGTGCGCTGATGAGAAAGAAAACGCCGAGCACATGATGCTCGTGGATTTGGCACGAAATGATTTAGGGCGCGTGTGTCACTATGGTACAGTTCGCGTGAAGGAATTAGCGCAAGTGCATCGCTTCAGTCATGTGATTCATCTGGTTTCCAGCGTGAAAGGAAAACTGCGATCTGAATTCACGGCGGTGGACGCTTTGGCGGCATCGTTTCCAGCGGGAACGGTGAGCGGTGCTCCGAAAGTTCGCGCAATGGAAATCATCATCGAAAACGAACCGACGAACCGGGGGCCTTATGCCGGAGCGGTGGGTTTTCTGGACCGAACCGGGCGGGCGGAGTTTTGTATCGCGTTGCGGATGGCGCTTGTCACACCGGGATGCATTACATTTCAAGCCGGAGCGGGAATCGTAGCCGATTCTGTTCCGGAAAAAGAATACGCTGAAACTAAACACAAGGCGCAGGCGGTTGCCGATGCGCTAAAACTGGCGACAAAAGAAAGATGATTTTCGTTCTCGATAATTACGATTCGTTTACCTACAACCTCGTACAAGGCTTCGGCGAACTCGGCGTTGAAGTGAGCGTGGCGCGCAATGATAAAATCACTGTGCCGGAACTTCAAGCGATGAATCCCGCGGCGATAATACTTTCGCCGGGGCCCGGCAGACCGGAAGTGTCAGGGAATATGCCGGAGATTGTCGCGGCTTTCGTGGAACGGATACCGATATTGGGCGTGTGCCTCGGTCACCAGATGTTGGGTCAACATTTCGGCGGCAAGGTCGTCCTTGCAGAGGAGCTTGTGCATGGCAAAGCGGCGCGCGTTTTTCATGACGGAAAAACGATTTTTCGCGGCGTGACAGACCCGGTTGATACGGGACGCTATCATTCGCTGATGTTGGAGCGCGACTCGCTGCCCGACTGCTTCGAGGTAACGGCGCAGACAGAAACGGGTACGGTGATGGCGATTCGGCATCGTTCGCTGCCGGTGGAAGGCGTGCAGTTTCATCCGGAATCGATTCTGACTCCTGAAGGGCCGAAGATATTGGAGAATTTCTTGGCGATGGTAGGTTGGTAGTGCCGCACGGCAGTGCGCAGAGTCGGCTGCAAGAAGGAAAAGGAATATGCTGCGAAAAGCAATCGAAAAAATTTCTGATGGTGAAATACTATCGTGCGACGAAGCGAGGCAGGCGCTCGAACACATCTTCGACGAGAAAGTTTCGCCCGTGCAGACGTCTGCGTTTCTTGTGGCGCTGAGGACACGCGGCGAAAAAAGCGTAGAACTCGTGGGGATGCTCGACGCGATGAAGGCGCGCATGAAAACGGTCGCGTGCGCCGACCCAAAGGCGGTGGATGTTTGTGGAACCGGCGGTGACGGCAGCGGCAGTTTTAACATTTCGACAGCGGCAGGTTTGGTCGCAGCGGCGGCAGGCGTTACTATCGCCAAGCACGGAAATCGCGCCGTGTCGAGTCGCTCCGGCAGTGCGGATTTATTGGCGGCACTTGGAATTGCTATCGATGCACCGATTACTGTTTTGGAAAAATGTTTGGCAGAACACAAATTCGCTTTTCTTTTTGCACTGATGCATCACGGAGCGATGAAAGCGGTTGCTCCGATTCGAAAAGAGCTGGGAATGCGCACAGTCTTCAATCTCTTAGGGCCGCTGGCGAATCCCGCCGGAGTGAAACGACAATTAGTAGGTGTCTTTCATCCGCGCTGGCTCCGACCGGTGGTTGAAACACTGAAGGCCGCCGGCGCCCAGCGCGCGCTTGTGGTTCACAGCAGCGAAGGCTGGGACGAAATCAGCGCCGCACAATCGACGGGTTTCATTGAGTTGAAGGACGGAAAACTAACAGAGGATTTAATTCTTCCAGATAGATTGCCTTTCAGTAAAGAGAATATCGAAAACCCAGTCGGCGGTGATGCGGAAGAAAACGCGAAGCGCTTGCAGGCGCTTGCGGCGAATGAAGAGACACATCTGCTTCCGTGGGTCGCAGTAAACGCAGGAGCGGCGATTTATCTGGCGGACGAAGCGGCTTCTATCGGCGAAGGATGCGAGACAGCCATCAAGACGATTCGCGACGGGAAGCTCGCCGTACTTCTTGAGTCACTCAGAAAATATCACCGGGCACCATGAGCATTTTAGATGACATATTCGCGGCGAGTCGCGTACGATTGGAAGCACAAAAGCGTGAAGTTCCTCTCGAAGAATTGAAGCAGCGTTGCCGTGACCTTCCACCGGTGCGTGAATTCGCAAAAGCGTTGAAGCGAGCAGACCGATTAGCGTTCATAGCAGAAATAAAACCGCAGTCGCCCAGCGCGGGAATTTTGAAAGCGAATCTTTCTGTTGAAGATATCGCCCGAGAGTATGAAGAAGCAGGTGCAGACGCGCTTTCGATTTTAACCGAGCCGGATTATTTTGGCGGTTCGCTGGATAACATAAGGAGGGCGCAAAACGTCGTTCGCCTTCCGCTTCTTCGTAAGGATTTTATTTTTGACGCGTATCAGCTTTTTGAAGCGCGCGCGGCGGGAGCGGATGCGATTCTCTTAATTGCGGCGATGCTGACTCCCGAACAAGTTGCGGAGCTTTGTGCGCTGGCGCGAACACTTTCATTGGATGTCTTGCTTGAATTTCATAGTCAGGAGGAGTTAGACTGGCTTCCCGCGACAGAGCTGGTGGTTTGCGGTGTGAATCACCGGAACTTGCATACGATGGAGATTGACCTGTCTGTTTCCGAGCAGCTCTTCCCACTTTTTCCAAAGGATTTCATCAAGGTTGCCGAGAGCGGAATCTCCACGGAAGAAGATATAAAACGCGTGCGAATATCCGGCGCGGATGCGGTGCTCGTGGGAACGCATCTGATGAAAGCGCAGGAGCCCGGCAAGGCTCTTCATAAATTGGTCAGCGCATCATGTGGATAAAGTTCTGCGGAATGGTGCGGGAGGAAGATGTGGAGGCGGCGTGCAGTCTGGGCGTGGATGCGGTGGGATTTATTTTCGTTCCTTCGTCGCCGCGAGCTGTAAAGCTTGATGATGTTCAATATCTCCGCAGACATAATCGCGGTCATTGTAAGAAGGTT
>CBDVDL010000132.1:0-5716 GCA_965372735.1 uncultured Alphaproteobacteria bacterium
CACCGTAAAGATATAGGGCGGGCGCGAAAGTCAGTCCGGATTCGCCACTGTAGAACTCCCGCATGAATTCAGCGGAATCCTGAGGCTCGAGCCAAATCCCCCAATTGAGCGTATCACCTGCAATCCATTTGGCGACCAACGTATCGGGTAAGTGAACTTCAAACGAATCTGTTTCGCCCGCAGTCATCGGAAGGTTGTCCAGAAGAATGGGATAGGTTTCAAGCTCAGGAAGATTGTCAACGCGCACGCTGTCTTCCGACCACGGGTCTGTGATGAGTCGAATTTGAGCAAACTCTGGGGGAAGGTTATCGTCTGGAGCCGTGGTGACGCCTCGTAAAACCAGCCGATTCGAATCGACACGGAAACTGTCCGGCAGTGCAGAGGACGGTTCGAATCGAAACACACAAACCGCACGAAAATTGCTCGCGGTTCCCCATTGCAAGGAAAGGCCATAGCCGTTGGACACCTGCGGTTGCCAGACGGTATCCTGCGTGCACAAGATCCTTGCCTCAGAGAATTCCACTTCCGAACGCGGCCCAGCGGCATCCTCTCCGATGGATGTTTCCCGCTGTGCGCATCCCGCCAGCACGAGCCCTGTCAGGCAAAGTACGATAAATCGATTCCAGAGCTTCTGCCCCAAAACCATCCTCCAAATTCTATAAAGTCTTTTAATATAAATAATCAAACGGTCAATGTCAATAAATCTTTGCTGTGCTTTGTTTTTCACTTCCGGGCATGCGAGACGCATGCCGCGGCGGTTAAATCTTTGTTGTGAGTCGTTTTCCGGTTTTTCCTAAGTCCGGTTGCCTCTCATTAAACACTGCCCCTTTGAAATCGTTCCAACAGCGCGTCCTTTCAGATTCCAGCCGGTAAAAGGCGTATTCCTTGATTTGCTGAGGAATTTTTCCGGATCGACAGTCCATTCACAGTCCGGATCTATAATCGTCAGATTCGCTTCTTCACCTGCCGTGATGTTTGATGACGGCAATCTTAGAATCCGCCTCGGCGCTTGGGCGACTCTCTCCAGCAACACGGCCAGCGAGAGATGCCTCGGACAAAGATGCGTCAAACAGAGTCCCAACATTGTTTCCAGACCGACGATGCCAAAGGGCGCTTGTATAAACTCGTCTTCTTTCGTTTCAACCGGATGAGGCGCATGGTCTGTCGCTATAACATCAATGGTGCCGTCCGTTAGCGCCTCGAGGCATGCCTGTCTGTCGGCTTCCTCCCGCAGCGGCGGATTCATTTTGGTGGATGTATGAAAGGACGTACATTCATCGCATGTCAGAAGAAGATGATGCGGAGTGACTTCGGCGGTAACGCGAATTCCTTTCGCTTTCGCCCAGCGCACCCACTCAATCGCCGCGGCGGTGGAAATGTGGCAGATGTGAACGTGAGCCCCGGTGTATTCAGCCAACAGAAGTGCGCGCACGACGCCGATAACTTCTGCAACCGACGGGATGCCCGGCAGCCCTAATTTCGTGGAGACCGCTCCCTCGTGCATCACGCCGCCTTCAGCAAGGCTGACATCTTCCGCGTGCTCGCAGATGACGGCTTTCAACATATTCGCATACTCCAGAGCATGCCGAAGCAGAGCGCTACTCCCCACAGGCGAACCATCATCGGAAAAAGCGCGCACACCGGAGTCGCAGAGTTCCGCCATTTCCACGAGCTCTTTCCCTTGCCGTCCTTTGGAAACGGCCGCAATCACCTGCAGCTCGACCGGGAAAGGCTTCGCCTGCGCCTGAACCCATCCGACAATCCCGGCGTTATCCAGTGGCGGCGACGTATTCGGCATGACAGCCACACCTGTAAAACCGCCGTTTAATGCTGCCAGACAACCGCTGGCGACTGTTTCCACGACTTCTTTGCCCGGCTCTCGAAAATGAACATGCATATCGAACCAGCCGGGAGTAATCAGCTTTCCCGAAAGCTCGATTTTTTCAGCTTCGGGATTATCGCCTGCAAATCCGACCTCCGCTATTTTGCCGTCCTTGATAAGGATATCCGTGACCTTGTCAAGCTTTATTGCCGGATCCACGACGCGCGCTCCTTTCAAGTGAAGTAAGCGCGTTGGCTTTGTCTGAAAGAAATCTTGTGTTTGCATAAATGACCTTTAAAAAACTCTCCAACACGCAGGAGCGTGTTGGCTAGTGATTCAAGCGTGTAGGTTAGTGATTCAGGTGTGTTGGTTAGTACCAACGCCATGCCGCGGCGATTGGAAAACTCGCTCGGCGATAAAATATGTTATGTCTGAATATCTATGATTCCTGTTTAGCGCCGCAAAGAAGGTATAAAACCGCCATGCGCACAGCGACGCCGTTGGTTACCTGATTTAGAATAAGAGCATGTTCACTGTCGGCCACATCGCTAGTGATTTCAACTCCTCGATTGATGGGGCCAGGGTGAAGAATGGTGAGAGGCTTGTCCGCTTTTTCCAATCGTGCTCGTGTCAATCCAAAATATTTCTGATACTCCCGCAACGATGGAAAGAGTCCGGCTTCCTGACGTTCCAATTGCAGCCGCAGAACATTCAAAACGTCGCTGTCGGCGATAGCCTCTTCGATTGAATGCGTGATATCGACGCCCAGAGTTTCGGCGGCGCGAGGAATCAGCGTCGCCGGCCCGCAGAGTTTTACATGCGCTCCCATCTTCTTGAGTCCATAGATATTCGAGAGTGCGACGCGGGAATGCGCAATATCTCCGACGATGGTTACTCGTAATCCCTTCAAATCTCCAAACTTTTGCCGAAGGGTCATCATATCGAGAAGGGCTTGCGTTGGGTGTTCGTGCGCGCCGTCACCAGCATTGATAATTATCGATGAAATGTGCCTTGACAGAAAATGGGGAGCTCCCGGCGAGCGATGACGCATCACGACAACATCTGTTTTCATCGCCTCGATGTTTTGGACAGTATCCAGCAGCGACTCACCTTTCGAGAGAGACGACCCTGTGGACGAAAAATTCACCGTATCGGCTGAGAGACGTTTTTCGGCAAGTTCAAACGAAATACGTGTCCGAGTCGAACTCTCGAAGAAAAGATTGACGACTGTTATTCCGCGGAGTGTCGGAACCTTTCGGATGGGCCTGTCCAGAACTTCGCGCATGCTTTCGGCAGTGTCCAAAATTCTCGTGATGTCGCTCGCGGTATAATCCTCAAGCCCAAGCAGGTGCTTGTGAGGAAAGGGATTCATGGGGAAACCTCCACCAAAAGCACGGCGTCTTCGCCGTCAATTTCCTGCATGCGTACCCGCACCTCCTCATTGATGGAGGTGGGAACGTTCTTGCCGACGAAATCCGGTCGAATCGGCATTTCGCGATGGCCGCGATCCACTAAAACCGCCAATTGAATCCGGTGCGGCCGGTTTAAATCCATCAGCGCGTCCATCGCCGCTCGGACGGTGCGGCCGGTGTACAGCACATCATCGACCAGCACAAGATTGATGTCATAGATGTCGAAGGGAATGTCTGTCACCTGCACCTTCGGCTGTTTAAGTCTCGTTCGGAAATCGTCGCGGTAGAGCGTCACATCGAGCGTCCCCAATGGAATGTTCCCGCCTTCAATCTTCTCGATTAGTTTCGCAAGGCGCGTCGCTAAAAAAACTCCACGCGTCTGCATCCCGATGAGAGCGAGGTCTTTTATTCCCCGATTTCGCTCTATTATCTCATGAGCCAGCCGTGTGAGGGTACGTTCGAATCCCTGAGCATCAACGATGACGGATTTAATTTTGTCGGTCATAACATCCTCAGAAAAAAAGAGAGAGCCTCCCTCGCCTGAAGAGGCGGAGAGGCTCTAAATATTCTTGTGTTCTGCATAATTTCCCTTGCCGAGCTCACGGGTTCAGCTTAAAGGGTGACTATTTAAGGAAGCACTGTCTGAATGGTATTCTTATTTAATATACAAAAGCCTTCAGACGAATGCAACTCCTTTCTTACTTCCCAAGGAGGTAAATGAAATTCGCGACAATGCTGAACTGGTCAAGTTCTACGATGGCGTATTCGGCTTCGACCTGAGCTTTCCACTTGGGTGCAAGCATAAATTCAATGCCTCCAACACCGTGAAATCCAAACTCGGTATCGCTTTCGCTATATGTCCCCCCCGGATAAGTATAACCGAAGTAGGCATAACTAGGCCATTCCGATTTCGAGCTGAACATATGTATTCCCAAGCCTCCACCGGCATAGGGCGTGACTTTACCGCCGGAAGTAAAATGATAGCGAACTGTTGACTTGAGCGCGATATCAGAATAAGACCATTCATAGATGCCAATGTCATAACTGACACCCCAATACTGAATGGAAGCATCCCAATGGAGCGCGGGCATGAAGGTCCCCAGGTCAGCGACAGCGCCAAAGGTAATTGTAGCGTCAAGTGGATCTTCAGGCATAACGTAACCAATCTTTCCACCGATTCCTTTAAAACCAATATCAGACTGAGCGAAAGTCGGAACACTTAGTAAAGAAATCACCAATACAATTAAAATCCCGCCAAGAAACGAGTTTCGGAATGTCATTTGAGATACCTCCTGCATTTAAGGTTCATTCGGGTTCATGGAACCCACAAAAGATTTACTTACGAAAAAAACCATCACCAAATTTTAAGCGCCCGGCGCAAATGCCGCATCCGGGGAAGGCGCACTTCTTTCGTGAACAGGCGCTTTCAACGTCGGTGTTGTCCCGTTGAGCGCTGTCAGTAGAGCTTCCTTTGCCAACCGCAGAGAATGCTCCTTACTTGGCGGAACTCCTCCGAGTTCAATCGCTATGGTCATGGGATCCAATTTTGAAGCAACTTCAACACGTCGCCCTACGACCAAAGTACACATGGCGCTGCAAGCCGCAACAACCCCCGAACATCCTCGCACATGAAACCGAGCATCACGTATCAATCCGTCATCAAGCTTCAAATAAAGGCGAATCCAATCCATACAGCCATTTTCTTCATAACACACCTCGACTTCCGCTGTCGCATCCGGCATGGCTCCCACATAACGTGGGGATTGAAAGTGGTACAAGAACTGTTCGGAGTACATGGAGCGACCTCCCCGCGGCTAAGGAAACTTGTTTATAAAACAGGTCTATCTTGTTGGCTGCAAGCCCTAAATTCCTTACTCACCAAAAGCCGGTCACATACGATCAATCACATAATACCCAATTTCGCGCGCGCTTCCTCACTAACCATACCGGGATTCCAAGGGGGGTCCCACACCAATTCCACCAGCGCTTCGGTCACACCGCTGACACCGGCCACAGCATCCTCCGCCATTTGGCGCAGATGACTCGCCATAGGACATCCCGGAGTCGTTAAGGTCATCTTGACATTTGCTTTTCCACCTTCGATATCCACATCGTATATCAGCCCCAAATCCGTAATGGATATACTTATTTCAGGATCAATCACTTTTGAAAGGGCCTTCATAACGTCATCTTTTGTCGGCATCTTTTCTCGCCAGATATATTATTTCTTGTTGTTTACTGCACCTTCGGAGTCAATGCGGCGGCTTTCATAACAGCCTTTGATACATTTTCAAAGACCTCCCGCACCTGAGGGGATCCCTCGAATCCTTCGAGCGGTGTTCCCGCATCGCTAATCTCTCTTAGCTTGGGCAGAATCGGGATACGTCCCAATAGCGGTACGTCCATTTCTTTTGCCGTCTTCTCCGCTCCTCCTTCACCGAAAATGGGTGTGACCGCGCCGCAGTGAGGGCAGACGAATGTG
>CBDVDL010000133.1:0-5673 GCA_965372735.1 uncultured Alphaproteobacteria bacterium
CGATGTTCCGGTCGCCATAGACAACACCTTGAGAAAATCCGAGAAGCAGATTCGGCAGCGCTTTCAATTCCACACGCTGCGCCGACAGGAATTTCTGCCGGTCAATGGTGCGAGGTCGTCCGTCGGGCATCGTATAGAGCGTATCTCCCGGCACTCCGTAGGGTTTGAGAAACGCATGAAGAAACGTATAATTCAAAACCGGGCCATCTTTGCCGCGAAAGACAGCATCAAAACGCACATAATCGAATGGCGGCCCTTCGGCGGAAAGAAAAAGCTGTCCGAATCGCCCCGGTCCCCACGCATGACGCCCGCGCCCCAGCGAAAGCGAGACATTGCGTCCGTACCACTGGATAAAAGACTCCGAAACATTGTACGAAACGCTCGTCGCTTTATCCTTTAAATCAACAAACGCCCAGCGATCTTCATAGAGCTGTTCGCGGGCTGCATAAGGGCCGCGTCCCGATTCGCCGTAATCGCGGAAATCCACCATGAAATGCAGCGCACCTGCCGCTCCTCCCTCCAGACGGAAACCCGCCCCGCTGCGTCGAATACCTTGCGCTTCCGAGTCTGTCCAGATGCCTTCAATTCCATAGACAGGTTGATACGTCAAAACGAACTTCTCTTCGAGATGAAGCGTTGCAAAATGATGGTTCGTAGAATAAAGCCACCGCAGCCCTCGCCGATTTTTTGTTCCCACCTTTTTTAGAAACCGAGACCAGCCGCTTTCACATACCGGCTCGATGCGGCCTTCAGAAATCAAATGCCGCGATAGACTTTCACTTCGGAACCGGCGGCTTTCTTTATCGGAAAATCCTTTTCCATCCACCGAATCGAAATGAAACTGGAAATAGGGACGAATATGTGATTGCAATGGTAAATCTCCGCGCGCCTGCGCTCGCTCAACATACTCATAAAACCTAGACCCAAGCTGAGGATAATCGAAGTAGATGCTGCGACAACCGGGCTCTGCCGCGAAGACATGCGCTGCGATGAGTCCAATAGCCAAAGCTCCAATCATATAAGACCATCTTGGAATCGTAACTTTTCCCTTCATCCGATTCTTCTTGAAGTAGGTGCTTTTCATAAGCTTAATATACTACTCTCACCTTTGAATCGCAAGCCGTCAGTCTTCAACTTAACTAACATAATGCTTGACATTTCAAACAATATCATGTATATTCTTAAAATAGCCGCAAATAAAATTTCGGGAGGTATCCCCATGAAAAAGATATCGCTGTTGGCAATGAGCCTTGCCTTGGTTATCCTGCTCGTCGTGATTAGCTGCACCAAGAAATCGACCGATGGCGGAGATGAGCCAGCCACATCCTGGACAGTGATGTTGTACGGCGCTGGCAATAATGATCTGGACGTGTCGAACAACAATACGTCTTACATCATTCAGGACGTTCAGGACATGGAAAAGGTCGGCAGTCAGGCCGGTATGGAAATCATCGCAATGGTCGCTTCAGAACGCACCGGCGGGCAGGCGAAATACTACCATGTCGAATACCACCCCAGCGAGAATCCGGATCAACTCAGTTCGCCCGTCCTTGCAGACAAGGGCTCCAAGGATATGTCCGACCCGGCCACGCTTACGGAGTTCCTCAACTACTGCAAAGCCAACTATCCCGCTTCGAATTATCTGTTGATCATTAATGACCATGGAGCCGGCTGGCCGGGAAGCTGCACCGACGAATTGAACGGCGGTGGCGGCGATTTGACAATGCCCGAGCTTAAAAATGCGATTGCTCAATCGGAGTTGGGGCACGTTGATATTGTCACCTTCCACGCCTGTTTGATGGGAATGGTGGAAGTGGGCTATGAGCTGCGCAGTGTGGCGGACTATATGACGGCCTGCCAGTTCACCATGCCGATGGAAAACATTCTTGGCTCTGATATCTGGCTGGGTTGGCTCAAAGATAATCTGAGTGCAACACCGTATGAGTTGGCGCATAAAATTGCCGAATCCGTTCCCCAGCGCGCGGAATTCAAGCAGAAGACCAGTCACTATGCGATGATTAATCTTGCCGAAATGACCTCCATCGGTTCACTAATCGGAAATTTCGGAAATCTTCTCGTCAGTGAAGGCGCCGCTCACTGGGATGAAGTCGTACATGCGTGGGGAGAAACACATTTCACGCAATATGACAATCCCGCGTATGTGGATTTGCGCGAGTTCGCCAATAAGATTAAGCTGGAACCCAACCTATCGCTAATCAATCTTATCAACACGCAAGCTAACGAAATCATTGCTTCCGTGAACAATGCCGTTCCCTACACGCGAGTCTATTTCAAAACCGGGGATCCCACAGTGGCGCGCGGCGGACTTAACATTCACTTCCCGCATCAGATGCAGGATTTTGACTCCGCGAACTACGTCGCACTGGATTTCCACAATACCAACTGGCATGCTTTCTTATCGACATTCCTGCACAATTCAGGTGGAGGACCGGGGCAAGGATGTCCGACGACTTGCGCCGAAGCGGCCGTGATTCAAGTAGGAGAAGCCATAACCGAATGTCAATTTGCTGAAGGGGAAACCCAACACTGGGGCCGCATCACCCTCAATCCGGGAAATTATCGCTTCCAACTCGGCGATTTCCCTGCGGGAGCGGATTACGACTTGTACTCCTTTATGCAATGCGCTGATTATCCCAACAATCCCACCGGCTGCAGTGGTGAAGCTACCGGGCCTGAAGATTTCGGTTGCGAAATAATAGGAGGCGCTCTCGAACTCTTTATCCTGGTTAATGCTTATCAACCACCTTATGGCGGCTACACTCTGTTGATTACACAGACAGGGATAGCTGATCCGGATAATCCGACGATTGTAGCCACACGATAGTGTGTGCTGCAATCTGAAATTTTTCTTACTGAAACACCTCCGGCTCGAGAAAACCGGGGGTGTTTCTTTATTTCCGCGCGCGCGGGACGCATGCCGCGGCGAACGACAAACCCGCCGAGCCGGGTTCAGCGCAGGTTCCTACAAACCGAACGATAAACTTATCGCGCCTGACCCGGCCGGAAATTTTTAAGGTCGCTCCCCTTTGTCCCCCCGTGAACGGGGGGAAAGAAGAGGAGTTGACTTTGTGCGATTTCAGTCGTAAATTTATGTTTTTCCTCACGATGCTGCAGGCTATCCTGCTGTTGCGATTATAGTTCCGAATCACAAGAACAATCATGCATCTGCTTATCTTCGACATTGACGGTACTCTGGCGACGTTTGCCGGAATAACGCGCATCGCGTTCAACCAGACGTTCGAGCATCTGTTCGGGCAGCCGGGTCCGTGGGGACAAGTGCTCCCACATGGAAAAACCGACCGCGCGATTCTGCGCGAATGCCTCGATGTCGTTCAAATCAACGGTAATTTTGATGCGATGTTCTCGAAATTTGTCGAAATGTATCTGCGCAATCTCCAGCAAATCCTTCAAACGGCAAGCAAATCAAAACTCATGCCCGGCGTGCGCGAGCTCCTCGAAAGGTTGGCGCCAAGCCATACGGTTTGCCTTGCGCTCGGAACCGGGAATATCGAAAGAGCCGCTCGCATGAAATTGCGACATCTGAATGTGGACACCTTTTTCCCCGTCGGCGGTTTTGGAGACGTTGCCTATGAACGCAGCGACTTACTTGCCGATGCAGTTGACAACGCCTCGCGCCATTTTCAATGCACGTTTCCAGCAGAGAATACCTGGGTTATCGGAGATACGACGTACGACATCGAAGGAGCTCAAGCGGTGGGCTTGCGCGCGTTAGCTGTCGCGACAGGCGGATTGTTCTCATCTGACGATTTGCACCGCGCCAAACCGGATCTTCTTTTCGAGAATTTATCCGACACGGAACGTGTTATAAAATCTCTGAATCTTTCAGATTAATTCAATCCTATGTTAGAAAATACATTCTGCCACCTACCACGAGTGTCTCTTCGCACCGAAGAAAAATTCTGGTCGGAGGGAATCCACGGCTGGCATGCTGCGTTGAACGTGAGCACACTTCCCGTGGCGCGCGTGAATAAGGATGCTTTGCGACGGCACCTCGATGATTCGATTACGAACCTGAAACTCGGGAATCCGTATTACTTCGCAAACCTCCTGCCGCCGGGATTGCATTGGAGACTCTTCCCCGAATTTCGTAATAGAATCGCTTACCTCGATATTGAAACCACCGGTTTGTACGGATGGCTGGACAAGATTACAACGATTGCGCTCTATGACGGGGAAATCATCCGCACATATATCCAAGGGCAAAACCTGCAGGATTTCAAACGCGATATTCAGAAATACGATATTCTGGTCACCTATAACGGCAAATGTTTTGATGTGCCTTTTCTGCGCGACGCTTTGAAGTTGCGACTGGAGCAAGTTCATATCGACTTGCGCTATGTGCTGCATGCGCTCGGATTTTCCGGCGGACTCAAAGGCTGCGAAAAACAGCTTGGGATCAATCGCGGTGAACTCGACGGCATCGACGGTTACATGGCGGTGCTGCTCTGGTCCGATTTCAAGAACAACCGGAATCCACGAGCGCTTGAAACACTTATCAGCTATAATATTCAAGATGTACTGAATCTGGAGACCTTGCTTGTTATGGCGTACAATCGAAAGCTGAAAGAAACGCCGTTCGCTCGGGCGCGCAAACTGCCCATGCCTGTCTCACCTGAAAATCCATTCCAACCCGACCGCGAAACCGTGAACCGCCTGAAACACGAATTTGTGGGGCACTTCGAGCAGTAGAAATGGAGGAACGTATCGTGAAACTCACTGGAAAGAAAATCGCGATTCTTGTTGAAGCGGATTATCAGGACATGGAAGTCTGGTATCCGATCTTCCGTTTGCGCGAAGAAGGAGCGGAAGTTTTAGCTATTGGCACGGGTTCCAGCACGACTTATAAAGGCAAATACGGCTACCCGATTACCGTAGACTTCAGCGCCGACCAAGTCCATGCCGACGAGTTTGACGGCGTGGTGATCCCCGGCGGCTGGGCGCCGGATAGATTGCGGCAATACAAAACCGTGCTCGATTTCGTGCGGCATATTTTCGAAGCCGGAAAACCCGTCGCAGCGATTTGTCACGGAGGTTGGGTGCTGGCCAGTGCGGGACTTGTTCGCGGTAAACATCTGACCAGTTTCATCGCTATCAAAGACGACCTGAAAAACGCCGGCGCTGACTGGGAAGATAAAGAAGTTATCGTGGACGGCAACCTTGTTACATCGCGCCGCCCGGGAGATTTACCTGCTTTCATGCGCGAGTACATCAGGCTGTTTGGGTAATTTTTCGTTCCCTACGCCCCTTTGAACTATCTCGAAATAGACTTCTCTCTGAAGGGCTGGGTGCGATACGATGCAGCGATGACAGCGCTCTCCGCGTACGTAGGGATCAGCGCCTAAATGGCTCGCTTATCATTCTGTGAAAGCAGTCTGAAGTGTCATTCCCGCGAAAGCGGGAATCCACAATGGAAACCTGCTGTGGAGACTCCTCTATCGGAGTGACCAATTGCATGACCATAGGAATTAAAGAGCAATCGCTGATGCTGGATTCCTATTATGATTTCAGAGAAAGTAGATTCCCGCTTTCGCGGGAATGACAATTATTTTGAAGTTCATACAAAGCCGGGCACGCGAGACGCATGCCGCGGCGAATGAATTAACCCGGCCGAAAGACCATCATGGACAAGCA
>CBDVDL010000134.1:0-5607 GCA_965372735.1 uncultured Alphaproteobacteria bacterium
GGAGGATTTCTCATCGCGGCGATTTCTCTTCTCGTCGGCGGTATCGGCATCATGAATATCCTGCTCGTTTCCGTGACCGAACGGACTCAGGAAGTCGGACTGCGCAAAGCATTGGGAGCCAAACGCTGGATGATTGGCTGGCAGTTTCTGACGGAATCCGCCGTTCTTTGTTCGGTCGGCGGGCTTATCGGAGTTTTCTTCGGCTATCTCGGTTCGAAAGCCGTCAATAATTTCCTGCCGACGACGATGCCTCTCTGGGTGGTAGGTTTTGGCGTTGTGTTCGCGGCTGTAGTGGGCATTTTCTTTGGAATGTATCCGGCTGTGAAAGCGGCGCGCCTTCATCCCATCGAAGCCTTGCGCTACGAATAACGCTTGAGTGCGAAGAAATAATAAAGGTGACAATTTGGCATCATCATCAACAACAGACTTTCAAACTCTGTACTTCCGAACGCTGGTGATCCTTGCCGCTTTGGCAACGGTGGCGGCTGTCTATTATCTCCGGCACATTATTTTCTTAGGATTTCTTGCACTGCTCGTCGCGATTTTCTTCACGTATCTGTCGGGACCTTTAGAGCGGAAGCTGCGTTTGCCGCGATGGCTGGCGGTCATAATGGTTTTATTAGGGCTCGCCATTCTTTTTGGTATTATTGGGTTTTTATTAATCAGTCCCTTTGCCAATCAGATAGCGACGCTGATCGAAAAACTACCGACCATCTTTGACAATGTACGGTTGCAGCTCACAATCTGGCTGCAGGAACTCGGCGATTGGGCGCCGCAAATCAATCCGGAAAAACTGGCACAAGAAGCGGCGAAGTATGCCGGAGATGTTGCCGCAAGGATAATCAAAGTCCTTTCCGGCGGTTTTTCTCTGCTAACCGATGTCGTGGCGGTTATTGTGATGGGAACGTTTCTCGCTATCGAGCGGCGCCGGGCTTTCCGCGCGTTCAGCCATCTCTTTCGCAATCGTACACCGGAGGAGATGCGCGAACTGGCGGCGCGCGGCCTTCAGTTGCTTCAAGGTTGGATGCTCGGACAATTGACCGCGATGATTTTCCTCGGCATCTTCTCAACCGTTGCGTTCTGGATAGCAGGCATAGATTATTTTCTCATCTTCGGAAGCATGGCGGCTCTTTTCAGCGTCGTGCCGTATTTAGGGCCGTTTCTATCCATGTTGGGTCCGCTTGTCTGGGCGATTTTTTTGGATCCTACGAAGATCATCTGGGTCATTGCTATCTGGGCGGCGGCGCAGGCATTAGAAGGAAACCTCATCACGCCGCTCATCATGCATCG
Source organism: uncultured Alphaproteobacteria bacterium (assembly GCA_965372735.1). GTDB lineage: Bacteria > Electryoneota > RPQS01 > RPQS01 > DYHQ01 > JAUXGA01. The sequence continues at coordinate 1,291 of CBDVDL010000134.1, forward strand.
CTATGTTCAGCTTTCGCCTTTAGCGGTGATTGTCGGAATTCTGGTGATGGGAACCCTGTTTGGATTTTTAGGTATTGTTGTCGCCGTACCGCTGACAGCTATCACGTTCCTTTTCTTGGGCGAAGTGTTCCCGTGGTGGAAAGGAAAAACGGCGCCGGCGGTGCTTGAGTCAGAAGAAGAGTAAACCTATGTGGACATCGTTGACATCAACGTTTGAAGCTCTGCGAATGGCGCTCGAAGCGATTTGGGCGCACAAAATGCGAGCTTCGCTGACGCTTTTAGGTGTTATCATCGGCGTATCGACGATTATCGCTTCGATGACGATCATCGCCGGGATTCGGTCTATCATTGACGACCAGATGGAGAATGCGCTTTCCGCCAATGTTTTTCAGGTTCAACGCTATGACAATGTCGGTTTCCAATTTGGGCCCCGAAAAAGACAGCGGCGACCGAAAATGGTACCCGAATTAGCGGATGCCGTTCGAGAGCGTTGCCCATCGGTTCGAGCGGTGGGAGTTGAATGCTGGAAAGGGGGAATGATGGTACGGCGCGGAGGGCTCGAAAGTGATCCGACGATTCAAGTGGCGGGAGGGACACCGGAATTTGCGATAAATAACGGACTCTATGTCGCTCGGGGGCGTTTTCTTACGAATCAGGATGTCCTGTCAGGTCGGAATGTGATTGTGATTGGCGATGATGTCGTGGAAAGTCTTTTCAGTGCGATGGATCCGATTGGAGAGTTCGTGCGTATCGGGCCGCATCGCTTTGAAATTATCGGCACATTTGAAAAGCGCGGTGAAGCTTTAGGCGAATCGCTTGACAGATACTGCTGCATTCCGCTGGAGACCTTCTTTCGGATTTATGGAGAGAGATCCATCTACCTGACGGTGCAGGCCTGGTCTTTGGATGAATTTGATCAGGCTCAGGAAGAAGTCATCGAAGTGATGCGCGTGGAGCGAGGTTTGAAACCCGGTGAGCCGAACGACTTCGCCATTTGGACTCCGGCGACCCTGCAGGAATCTTTCCGCGGCTTTTCGCAGGCCACCACCTTCGCCGCTTTCGGAATCTGCGTGGTCAGTTTATTGGTCGCTGGGATCGGCATCATGAATATCATGCTCGTTTCGGTGACAGAACGGACGCGTGAAATCGGCGTAAGGAAAGCGCTGGGAGGGACGCGCAGAGGAATCCTGTGGCAGTTCGTTATCGAAGCGATTATGCTTTCGGAGGTTGGCGGAGGGATTGGAATTGTTTTGGGCTTCTTGCTGGCGATTCTGGTCAATCACTTTTTGAATTTTCCCACACCCGTGCCGATCTGGTCTGTGCTGTTGTCCGTTATCTTCTGTTCCGTGGTGGGTCTGGTTTTCGGAATATGGCCTGCTGTGAAAGCGTCTCGGCTGCACCCAATCGAAGCTTTGCACTACGAATAGGATGGGAATTACTCTGTAAGGGCTTGCAAGTATGATGTTTGCAGGCTCTTTTTGTGTTTGCGATATGAGCCGTTCAAACTTCCGCCGAAGCACTAGAGCCGTTTCTCGAAATGTTGTCCCGCCATTGTCGTCTCTATACCGCCAATGGCAGTATCGCATTGTGTCATTCCTGCGAAAGCAGGAATCCAGTATGTTCGAGGTTCTTATGGATTCCCGCTTATGCGGGAATGACATGTGCGGCGTAACACGCAAACCTTTTTAGAAACGGCACTAGCCAACGCGCTCTTGCGTGTTGGACGGATAATTCCCGTATGCCAAACGACGAACTTAGCGCGCGTAACCCGGCCGGAATTTTTTAAGGTTGCCTTAGTTAGGTGGCGAGAAGAAGTTAAGCCTATACCCAGTAATATAAAGGTACTGTAAGTGAAAGTCGCCTACTTAGAGTCACCATCGACAGATGAAGATCTGCGTGCTATTCAGAATCAACTGAGAAGACAGCACGAGAAAGCCCGTAGACGGTTACCTCGCTTGGTTCGATACATTGAACGCCTCACGGCGCCATATGACCCACTCGAAATCCTGTCTCAGTTGCACTTCGGTTTCTTCTATGGGTCATCGCAGGATTTTCCTGATATGGATAAATTAGGAGAGTACCAATTCTATGTTGAGATTCTTTCATGGATACTTCTCCGACGGCCCTTTCCGGAAGGTGACCTTCAAAGTGTCGACGGTGGGATTTTAGAACCATTGGAACATGTTCTGAAGCAATATCGTGAAACATATTCAACGTTTTTATTTCCTATTGAAGAGTTTAGAAATGCCGACAGCGTCGAAGTTAGCTTTCGACACCAACTGCTTGTTGATTTTGCATTCGTCAGAGGCGAGGGGTTGTGGGAGGATATTGAAGATTTTGCTAAGGGAATTTATGGTCCTCATGCTGAGTGGATGAAACAAAAATACGGATTCACGATAGATGATGCATTCCAGATTCAGAGGGCTATCATCAGTATTACGGAAGAGAAGTTTGAACTCCGCCGTCAAGCTAACATTAAAGCTGAGAAACGCGCTCGAATTAATTATGAGCGTCTTCTAGCCGCAAACCCAGAAACTCTAACGAAGGATTCACGTGAAGCGCGCACGAACATTGAGCGATTGGGGATTGAGGAGGCTATCAAGCGATACCGCCTATGGATATATTTCGGGAATTCGAAGACGACATTGGGCGTAAAGGTAGAAGAGATAGTAAGTCACGTGAACGTTTCTGTTAATGCAACAATAGTCGAGAACTTCTTGACATGCATGAGTTGGCATTTGGGTGCCATAAGAGCTGATCCTGATCCCACAGGAGTCCATCCACTTGTTATCCGTCCTTTTATAGAGCATGGTGGGATTTACTATTTGCCAATCCCAAGTCTTCTGAGTGAATCTCTGCTTAATCGTTTCTACTATGATTTGATTCAGGATCCGTTATACAGAGATACATTTGATGAAGCTCGTTCGGATTGGCTAGAGAAAAAAGCTGTCGAGACCTTTCGGTTCATGCTGCCACAAGCAAAGGCCCATTGGGGGCTCAAGTACGGACCCGATAATACATACGAAATCGACGGTTTGATACTATATGATAACAAGCTTCTGCTAGTGGAGGCTAAGTGGAAAACTCTGACTGTCGCCGCGCGTCAGGGTGATGTGCTGCGTGCTGTTGATGACATGGAAAAGGCCGTTGTCGAGCCATATAGACAGGCGCGGCGGGCGAAGGAATTTATTCTGGAGCAAGAGGAGTCAGTGTTCATGGGATCGGAAGGACAGACATTCGTCGTTCGCCGAAACGAGATTCAGCACTATATCCTTGTAACAATACTTGGGAAAGGTACCGCTGTAGCTGATCTCGCTGTTAACCTCCCGATACTCAAGCATTTTGGATTCTTTTCTGAAAACGATTTTCCTTGGGCTATCCCATTAATGGATCTCTCGATTGTGGCTGAGCTACTGGAGTCTCCATCGGAACTCTTTGACTACCTCCGTCGGCGCGATCTTGCAATGCGTGATGGTCGTTTTCATTTTCATGACGAATGGGATATCCTTGGACACTATTTCAAAGGCTATCTTGATCCAACGCACCCAGAGTTCAAAGATGTCGGACGTATTTTCATGGTTGGCATGGACACAGATATTGATCAATACAGAAGATCTAAACGTGATGACAATCTCCCAAGAGTCGACAAACCAAGACGTGGGATCCCTGAAGGAATAATCAGTATAATCCGTATGATAGAGTCATTGGATAACCCGCGCCGAACAGACTGGACTGTCGGATTGCTCTCTGTCCCTGATGAAGTGTTGGAGAAAATTGATGAGGGTATTCTTGCAATGACGGAGAAAACCCACTCAGACCATAAGCTGCATGCGATGAATCTGACTATCATTGAGAGAGACTTCGGATTTTCATTTGTGTCCACATACCGATATGAACGTAGTCTGATAGATGATCTAGGCATACAATGCACTATAGAGCAAGAACAGTCAAAGGTGCGGCTTTGGCTGGGTCTCGCGGTTGACACGTCCTGTACTGGTGATTGGGTATCTCTGTTTTATAATGAAAAGCAAGTCAATGGATAATGATTTGACGAATGAATCTGAACCTATAGAACTGCCCATCGACGGCGTTCTGGATCTGCACACGTTCCGTCCCAAGGATGTGAAAGAGCTCGTGCCGGAATATATCAACGCGTGCCTGAAGCGCAGGATATTTCAAATCCGAATCATTCATGGGAAGGGAATAGGCGCGCTCAGGAAAACTGTCCATTCAATATTGGAAAAACATCCCGATGTCATCTCGTTCGGAACGCCGTCCGGTGCCGGCAGTTGGGGCGCGACAGTTGTTCAATTAAAG
>CBDVDL010000135.1:0-5583 GCA_965372735.1 uncultured Alphaproteobacteria bacterium
ACGAGTACTGTGGAATCGACATCCGCCACCCCTCGCACCAGATCAAAAAGCATGTGCATCGCCGCGCTTCGACCGATAAGCCCGCCGAACCGATGGTCACCCCCCAGCCGCCGCTTCAGCTTGCTGACTTCTTCTTTCAGCTGCCGGTTTTGCAGCACCGCGTCAATCGAGTGAAACAGCACCTCAGGTTTCAAGGGCTTGGAAAGAAAATCCGCCGCTCCTTTTTGAATCGCTTCCACAATAACCATCGGCTCATCATAGCCGGAGAAAATCACAACCGGCAATCCCTCCCGCAGCTCGCGGACAGCATTAAGCACATCCAGCCCTGTAAACCCCGGCATGCGCCAGTCGGAAAGCACAAGATCAACAGATGTTTCCTTCAGCCTTTTAAGCGCCGCGCGGGGATCTGTTTCCGCTATGACGTCGTAGTTTCCTTCTGCCTTGAAATACTCCGTCAGAATGTTCAATTCTGCTGGGTCATCATCGATGATTAACAATGTGGGGTGAAGCATCCCGTTCTCCTTATCATGGGTGCGCTGGTCAGGTGTAAACATTCGGATAGGTCTCCTATTCTATCGGCTTTGTCCGCCTATTCTTTAAGACGATCCAAACAACGCATCCACCGCTAAAAGCTCTCTCAGGAGCTAAAGAATCGTTCAACCGGTGATAGACTGCTGTATCACTCACAGGAGACCTCCTTGACTTTTCCCTCGAATCCTCCTATATTTGAAGGCGGTTCGTCCCTATTTTTCGCATGAAATTTCCTTCAATCTCATTTTAACTTTTCTTGCAAGGTTTAGAGGACTTCCCTGTAATTTGACCTATCACTGGAGAGTTTTGATTGAACTTTTTCACAGGTCTTTGGATCGCGCTGATTACACCCTTTTCCGGAAGTCGCGTTGATGAAACAGCGCTGCGTAAGCTCGTCCGGGAGCTGCGCGAATCCGGCGTGAAAGGCTTCGTGCCGCTTGGAACCACCGGAGAAGGCCCGACGCTGTCCGACGATGAACGCCGGCGAATCCTGAAAGTCTGCCTTGAAGAAGCCGGTGATGTGCCCGTCGTGCCCGGTACAGGAACCTATTCGACCGAGAAAACCATCCGACGCACGATAGAAGCCGCCGAAATCGGCGCTCAGGGCGCGATGGTGATTGCTCCCTACTACAACAAACCGACGCAGGAAGGGCTGTTGGCGCATTATCGGGCTGTCGCGAGCGCGACGGACTTGCCGCTTTTGCTCTACAACATCCCTGCCCGTACTGGAATCAATCTGGAACCCGAAACGGTCGCCGAACTTGCCGAATTGCCCACGATTGCCGCGATTAAAGAAGCTTCCGGCAACTTGTCGCAAATATCCGAGATTCATGCGCTCGCGGGAGATAAACTGTCGATTCTATCCGGTGATGATGGTTTAACGCTGCCGATTTGCCATGTCGGCGGACGCGGCGTCGTTTCCGTCGTGGGGCATATCCTTCCCGGAACCGTCATCGAAATGCTCGACGCTCACCAGCGGGGAAATAATACCGAAGCACTTAAATGCCATGAAAAATTATTACCTCTTTGCAAAGCTCTATCTCTGGAAACAAATCCGGCGCCCATCAAAGCGGCGCTCTCTATGCTCGGGAAATGTTCGGAAGATATGCGCCTGCCTTTGGTAACCGTGCGGCAAGAGACGCGGAGAAAAATCGCCGCCACGCTCGAAAAAAGTCTTGGTATAACTATTAAGGGGAATGACCATGCCTATTAATGTTGCGCTTTTCGGCGCTGCCGGGCGCATGGGCAGAGCGATTCTAAGCGAAACGAAAGCTATCGATGATATTGTTGTCGCCCGCGCCTATGAACAGCCTGAATTTTCACACTTGGGAATCACTATCGAAGACGTCCTTGTCGAAGAAAGTCCCAAAGAAATCGGCGACGACATTCAGGTTATGGTGGATTATTCGCAGGCCGAAGCAGTTTTGCGTCATGTAGAAATGGCGGTCGAAGCGAACGCAACTTGCGTGATTGGCGTCACCGGAATCAGTGAGAAAGATCATACGGAACTCAGAAAATACGCGAAGAAAATTCCGATTGTCTGGGCGCCAAACATGTCGCCGGGGATGACGATGCTTTTCAAATTAGGCTCGCTGCTCTCGAAAGCGCTTCCCGATTACGACCGGCACATCACCGAAATTCACCACACGCAGAAAAAAGACATGCCTTCCGGTTCCGCGCTGCTGCTGCAAGCAGCGGTCTCCGGCGAAGAAAAAACACCTATCAGCGCACTGCGGCTTGGCGACGTCGCCGGAGAACATCGTTTAATCCTCGCCGGACCGGGCGAGCGTATCGAAATCATCCATCATGCCGAATCACGCCGCGTCTTCGCTCTGGGCACCCTCCGCGCCGTCCGCTGGATAGTTCTCCAAAAACCCAACCTCTACGGCATGGGGCAGGTACTGGGATTGTGAGTTTCTTACGCAGCCAAGGCAGATCCCCTGATCTGCCCGGAATTTTCAATCGCCGAGAGCGAGAGGCTCAAGGCGCACACTCGCGGCGATATTAACGGAAATTAATTTGCCTCTAATCATCCAAAAATACGGTGGGAAATGTTTGGCGTCGGGGGGGGACGTGAAGCAGGTCGCGAAGCAAATCGTCGCTCGCTATGATGCGGGAGATAGGCTCGCGGTTGTCGTTTCAGCGATGGCGGACACCACCGATACGTATTTGAAACTCGCTCGGCAAGTCGATGAAAATGCCACCGGACGCGAGTTAGATGTGCTGCTCTCCGTCGGCGAGCGTATCTCGATTGCGATGCTGGCGCTTGCGATAAATTCGGAACGCGAGGGATTAGCGGTGTCTTTGACCGGCGCGCAAGCTGGTGTTATCACCGACACGCAACATACCGCGGCTCGCATTGTTGAAGTGCGTGCAACGCGCGTGCGGGATATATTATCCGAAGGTCGAATTCCCATCATCGCCGGTTATCAGGGCGTCACTACTGAAAAAAATATCTCTACACTTGGTCGCGGCGGAGCGGACGCCACCGCGGTCGCGCTTGCGATTGCCCTGAGCGCCGAGCGCGTCGAATTCATGAAAGACGTCGCCGGTATATCGACGGCGGATCCCAAAGAAATTCCCGCAGCGCGTGTCATCGAGCAGATGAGCTACACGGAAGCACTCGAAATCACCGGCTGCGGCGCGAAAATTTTGCAGCTTCCCGCGGTGGAACTTGCCGCGGAACACAAGATGCCGCTCGCGGTCGGAGACGGTCGCTCAGGTAAAGTCGGCACCATCGTTTCCAGTCGTCCTCTGGAACGCCGCTCGCTGACCGCTATCGTGCTGGTGCCGTCGGTAACTTATTATCCCCTTCCGGATATTCCTTTCGCTATTCTGGATATTTTGCGCGCGGAAGGGATTCACCCGCTGGCCGTCAGTTGGGGCCCGGGCGGCGGCGATCTGGTGCTCAGTCGCGCTGATGCGGCAACCGTCTGGTCGAATTCCGCTATCGAAACGCATCTGGGCACCGGGCGTGAATTGTCGTTGGTAACGCTCGTCGGTCCCGGCGCGGGTTCCAGCGGCACACTTTTCGCAAGGGCAATTCAATGCTTGAGTTCTTTTTCCCGGCAATGCCACGGACTTCTGCTGTCCGAAACCCGTTTCTCGGGGTTGCTGGAAGAAAACGCCGCCAGAGCCTTTGCCCGCGCGGCGCATCACGAGTTTTTTGAAAATGATACAGAGCCTGTTGCCGACCGTGTTTAAACTTATCAACTTCCGCACCCAAGCGCACAGGCTTTTCCGTCGCGAATTACTGCTGATAATTCTTTGGATATTGTTTCCGACGGTTCTGTCGGGAATTTCGCATAACGACTCTCGTAAAAACGATTCTCTATCTATGAAAAAACCTTCACCGAACAAATCACCCGCTGCAGATGACGCGCGGGATACCCGGCCTCAAATTCGCGTGGGACTGATCGAAGGCTATGAAAAGGTCAGCTTTCAAGTCGATGGCCCTTTTGCGGTCAAAAACCTGAAAGGCGAAACGCTTCGCCCAATGGCTCCTTCTAATCTCAAATGGCGGGTGCGCGTCGAAGAAACCGTGCCTTCCCAATTCATCTACAGCGTCCTTGTGATGACGTTTGCCGACAAAGAAGAAGCTATCGCTCTGGCGGAGAATCTCGAAAAGGAGGGTTTGCACGCCTATGTGCGCTCGCTGGGAAATCCGGTGGAAGTTCAAGGAAATATTCTACGCGATAATACACGCTACCGCGTTCAAATAGGCAACTTTGAAAACAGTGACGATGCCGAGGAACTTCTGCAAGCATTCATGGACGATTACGCTCCAAGAGTTGTGCGGGAACTCATGCGACGTGTCACCGGAAAAGTGGAACTCTTCGATGCGAAGCTCGAAGAATCCTGTATCTCCGATGATGGGGTTCGCATTGTCCCGGCGGACCTCACGGTGGAAACGAAAATTCACAGCGTTCGCGTCGGGACAGGTTTCCGCTGGGAAACAGAAGAAGATCGTTCCTATTCTGGCATCGTGGAAATCCGGCTCGACCACGACGGCAAACTCAGCGCGATTTCGGAAGTCCCCATTGACGTGTATCTGCGCGGTGTCGTTCCCTCGGAGATGCCCGCCGGTTTTCCGCGTGAAGCCCTCAAAGCTCAAGCAGTCGCCGCTCGCTCGGAAGTTTTAGCCAAGCTTCATACCAAGCATCTCAACGATCCTTTCGATGTCTGCGGAACGGAACACTGTCAGGTTTATGCCGGTGTCACGCAGGAAGATCCGCGCACGAATGAAGCGGTGATTGAAACCAGCGGTGAAGTACTGATGCGCGACAGCATATTGATGGATGCGGTGTATTCAGCCGTCTGCGGAGGACATACCGAAGACGCCGCGCGTGTGTGGGCGTCGCCGCCTATCAATGCAACAGAGGGAATCTGGTGCACGCTTCAGGATGACCTGAAGAAAATCGATTTGACGACAGAAGACGGCGCTCGGGAGTGGATTCTATCGAAGCCGAAGGTCTGCTGCAATATCCCTGCAAAGCTCCTGCCGGTCGCGCCGGACTATATCCACCGACATTTCCGCTGGGATGTGACCTACAACCGCGCCGAATTCGAGAAAATTATCGCCCGCAACACCGGTCAGGATATCGGCACGTTCTATGATATCATTCCTCTCGAACGCGGAGTTTCGGGACGACTCATGCTGATTGAAATCCTCGGCTCTCACAAGAATTTGAAAATCAAAAAGGAGCTTAATATTCGCCGCGCACTCTCTCCGACCATGCTCGAATCCAGTTGTTTCATCGTGGACATCCAGCAAGACGAAGAAGGTCTGCCTGTGGAAATCACTCTCAGCGGTGCAGGTTGGGGACACGGCGCAGGTATGTGTCAGGTCGGCGCGGCGCACATGGCCGTCAAAGGCAAAACGTATCAGGAAATCCTGAATCACTACTACCGCAAATCCACCATCTCCCGCTGCTATTCCCTGCCCGAATCAAACGACTCCTGCGATTAGACAATGTAGTGATTCCCAAGTATAATCCGGCATACCCTCCACGATAAGTGGCAAGGGGCTTCAGCCCCTTGAACCATCCAATA
>CBDVDL010000136.1:0-5548 GCA_965372735.1 uncultured Alphaproteobacteria bacterium
TTCCTGCGCAATTTTGTGCTGCACGGCAAGAAGCGAATCGTCGTCGCAGGCACACATGGAAAAACGACCACAGCCGCTTGTATCGCATTTCTTCTCGAAAAGCTTGATTTGCACAGTAGTTTTCTTGTAGGGGGACAGCCGCGAGATTTTCCTTTCGGGGGACACAGCGGTTCGGGAGATTGGATTGTTCTCGAAGGGGATGAATACGACTCGGCTTTCTTCGATAAGCGCTCGAAATTCCTGCACTATTTCCCGCAGACACTGGTATTAGGATGCATAGAATTTGATCATGCAGACATCTTTTCATCTATCGAAGATATTCAGAAATCCTTTCGCTTGCTGCTCAGACAATTACCCGAAAACGGGCTCGTCGTCGCCTTCGGTGATCATGAAATTACGCGACAAATTGCTGAGGAAGCTCCCTGCCGCGTCGTTTGGGTGGGGGAGAGAGAACAAAACGATTGGCGTCTTTTACCCGGTACGGACAAGCTTTGCTGGAAAGCGAAAGACAGGGGAGAGGCGGATATTCGCTGGAATCTCTTCGGCAAACACAACCGGTTGAACGGTCTGATGGCTCTGGCGACTCTCGTCGAGCTTGGGCTTAATGAAACTGCCGCTGTAGATGCTATCACCCGCTTTTCGGGCGTGCGCAGACGTCTGGAACTGCTCTTAGAAACCGAGAACCTGACGGTTATAGACGATTTTGCACATCACCCGACGGCAGTGGCTTCCGCTATTCAGGCCGTGCGTGAAAGACGCCCTCGAAATCGAATCATTGCGGTTTTCGAACCTCGCTCAAACACGACGGTTCGGAATTATTTCCAGGACGAGCTTGCGGAAGCTCTTCAATACGCTGATGACGTCGTTCTGGGCACTATCCACCGAGCAGAAAGAATCCCCAAAGCACAGCAACTTAACACCGAATTGCTCGCTCAAACTATACGAAGCAAGGGTCGCAACTTTATTCATCTGCTAAATGACGAAATCCCCGATTGGCTGATGGCTCATTTGACCGACACTCCAAGCACGATTCTCTTCATGTCAAATGGTAGCTTCTCAGACGTTCAGCACCGATTCTTGGATACTTATAAAAACAACTAAGCCTTTTTCTAACGCTCTGCTCTGCAGTGCGTGGGAGCGGATGGGGACCTGGTGGCCCCCGCGGTCTTCAAAACCGTTCGCGGTCGGATGACCTCCGGCTGGCTGGGTTCGATTCCCAGACGTTCCCGCTAAATCTCCTCACAAGTTACTAACTTTGAGGTGCCCAGTGAAAGTCTTTACGACTGTACTCATCGCACTCGCGCTGTTAGTTATTGTCGATCTCCCAGTGCGGGGAATTTTCGCCGCTTTATCGACGGTTTTTGCTTCAGCGGCATGGTGGGTCAACCCGTTAATTCGACAAGCGATAGAAATCCTAATAGCGTTAGGATTGATGATTGTCATCAGTAGAGGTATTGATTTTCATAAATACGGGTTCCGTTTTTCTGGAAACCTAAATATATGGAAATCTATTGTTTATGCGCCGCTTTTGTTTTTACTCTCCCTTCTAATCGGCGGTGTTTTCGCTGGCCTAATTACAGCTCTTGCAGGTCCCACGTCGACTTACGATTTCGGAAATATGAATCTCTTTCAGACGATCATCAAAGTCTGGATACTCGCAAGCATTGTTGAAGAAATTATTTTCCGTGGTCTGATTTTAACCTATCTTTCGTCGCGCATATACACGTCCTTTTCGATTTTCCGCATACGAATAACCCATGCGACGCTGATTGCCGCTATCCTCTTCAGTCTGGCGCATTTCATGCTTCTACTCAAAGGAGCAGGAGGCGCGCAAATGGCTTTCATCGCAGTGATGACCTTTGTTCTTGGAATTGGTGCGGGCTATTTCCGCGAGAAAACCGGTAGTCTTGTACCTGCCATCATTATACATATGCTTTTCAATATCTGCGGGGAAATAATGGGATCACTCGTGGGCGCATAGTCGAATCTTCGCATAACAATAAAGAGGAAACCGGATTAGTAGTCCGGTTTTTTTTTGTACTGTCCGAAAGAACTTTGGGCTTTTGAAGGTTCCGGCCGGGGTACGCGCGATAACAATATCTTTTGATTAACGGAACTCTGCGCTCAACCCGGCTCGGCGATAGATTGCGCCGCCGCATGGCGTTAGCGTGCCCGAAAAGCCGGAAAGGAAGAAGGGTGCAGCAGTCAAATACGCTTATGAACTCCTTGCGGGTTTCCAATCCTCTCATACTTTACATAATATTTCTTATGTGCTCATTGAATGGTGCGATGAAAAAGAAAACCCGAGCCTGAACAAGGCCCGGTTATGGATATTTTGAACGATTATGTTCTTATTTTATAACAAGATTGACAAGTTTATTGGGTATGATGATAGCTTTTCGAAGCGAACCCAATGTCAAAGCTGCCAGAACCTTCTCTCTTGCCAAAGCTGTCTTTTCAAGCTCTTCTTTTGGTGTATCGACAGGCGCTTCGAATTTGTCGCGCAACTTTCCATTGATTTGAATGACGATGGTCACAACATCAGTGGCTGTCTTTGCTTCATCATACAAGGGCCAGCTTTCATCGAAGACACTGCCCGCATTGCCAAGCCTGCTCCATAATTCCTCACACATGTGCGGCGCAAAAGGCGCTAAAAGTCTTACCAGAATCCGAGTAACTTCCTCAAGAGATTTGCTGCGCTCTATGGTTGTAAGTTCAGGACCTACATACAGATAAAGCGCATTCACAAGCTCCATCATACGGCTTAGAGCCGTATTGAACTGGAAATTGGCCGTATCATCCGTAACAGCCTTTATTGTCAGATGAAGTATCCGTTCGAGTTCTCGTGGAAGCTCTCCATTCTCGGTAGAGTCGGCCAAAATAAGGGCATTTACAAAACGCCACACGCGGCTGATAAACCGTTCGATACCCGCCATGCCGTCATCAGTCCAGTCTCCGCCTTGCTCATAGTCACCCATGAACATCAGGTAGCAGCGGAAAATATCGGTTCCATATTTCTCGACAAAGCCATCAGGATTCACGATATTGCCGCGGGTCTTGGACATCCGCACACCGAGGTTCAAAATAATCCCCTGATGACGCAAGCGCGCAAAGGGTTCGTCCGCTATTAAATAGCCCGCATCGTGAATAATTTTGGCAAAGAATCGCGCGTACAGCAGATGTCCCATCGCATGTTCAGGACCACCGACATATTGATCAATAGGCAATATTAAGTTCAAGTGATTTATGTCGAAAGGTGCAGTATCCAGCCGTGCATCGGGATATCTCATGTAGTACCACGAAGAACAGACGAAGGTATCCATCGTATCCGCATCGCGCTCGGCTTTCCCACCACATTCAGGACAAGTCGTCTTCATAAAGCTTTCAACAGCCGCGAGCGGTGACTTTCCTTTTGGTTTGAATTCCGAAGTCTCCGGCAATAAAACAGGCAGATCCGATTCGGGAACCGCGACAGGCCCGCATTTCGGACAGTGAATTATCGGAATCGGTGCGCCCCAATATCTCTGGCGAGAAATCGTCCAATCGCGCAGATGGTACGTCGTGGTAGGTCCACCCCGCTCGATTTCATCAAGCTTCCTCCCCACCGCGTGGATTCCGTCCTGTGAAGCTATTCCGTTGAAATCACCCGAGTTGACCATGAGCCCGTAATCAGTATAAGCTCCCTCCATTTCTTCTTCGTCAATCGGAATATCGGGTGGATTTATCACTTTAGCGATGAGTAGCCGATAACTTTTGGCAAACGCAAAATCCCGCGTATCATGCGCGGGAACTGCCATCACCGCGCCCGTACCGTAGGAACCGATGACGTAATCGGCAATCCAAATAGGCAGACGTTCGTTTGTCAGCGGGTGAAGGGCATAAGCGCCGGTAAAAACGCCCGTTTTAGATCGGTCAGCAGCGGCGCGCTCCACTTCGGAGACCTTGAGTGAGGATTCCACGTATTTCCGGACAGAGCTTTCATGTTCTGGCGTCGTCAGCTCAGAGACAAACGGAGATTCCGGCGCAAGAACAAGGTAGGTCACGCCAAAAAGCGTATCCACGCGAGTCGTAAATACCTTGATAGCTTCATCTTTTTCCTCAATCGGGAAATGGATTTCGGTGCCTTCAGAGCGCCCGATCCAATAGCGCTGCATGGCACGGGTTTTTTCCGGCCAGTCGATTCGATCCAGTCCTTCCAACAATCTGTCTGCATACGCGGTGATTCGGAAATACCATTGCTTCAGGTTCCGTTTCACGATATCCGTACCGCAACGCTCGCAATTGTTCTCTGACGTAACCTGTTCATTGGCAAGCACAGTTTGACACGATGGACACCAATTCAGCAAACCCTGCTTCTGATACGCAAGACCGCGTTTGAAGAGCAGCAGGAACATCCATTGAGTCCACTTGTAGTATTCCGGACAGGAGGTATCCACCTCGTAATCCCAATCATACATCGTGCCGATTTTCTTGAGCTGTTCGCGCATAAAAGCGACATTCTTGCGTGTGCTTTCCGCCGGATGCACCCCATGACGCACGGCAAAATTCTCCGCCGGAAGTCCGAACGCATCAAAACCTATCGGCTCAAAAATTTGATAACCGCGCATCCGCTGAAACCGCGCCCATGTATCCGTGGGACCATAATTATACCAATGGCCGATGTGAAGCTTGTCACCTGAAGGATAAGGCAGCATCACAAGGCAATAGAGCTTCTTGCGCTTCGAGTCCCAATCCCAGCGATTCGTGTCGGCTTCAGCCCAATGGGCTTGCCATTTCGGTTCGATTTGCGCGAAAGGATAGTGCTGTTCTATCGTACGTTTCATCTTTCAGAAGATTCTTTCATGATTAGAGGCTTAATATGATGCCATGCATAAATGGCAATCCCTATCAGGATTAAACCTCCGATAACATAGTCGAATTTATGCCAATAATGGCGCAGATGCCGCCAGTTTTCTCCCATGACTTGTCCTACCCAAGCCAGTCCCAAGCACCACGGGTAAGAACCCACGAATGTGTACAGGATAAATCTGCCGAAGTGCATCCGAGACACGCCAGCCGGAAAAGAAATAAACGTGCGAATAATCGGGAGCAAACGGCTGACGAAAACAATGATTTCTCCGTAGCGCTGGAAAAGCTTGTCCGCTCGTTCCAAATCGTGCATCGAAATCAGAACATATTTGCCGTAGCGCTCGATTAAGGGTCTGCCTCCCCACATCCCCGCATAATAGGCTACAATCGAACCCCAAACACATCCCACAGCTCCCGCCAGTCCCACAAGCCATAGATTGAATTTGCCCGTGAAGACAGAGTATCCTGCGCAGGGCATGATAACCTCAGAGGGCAACGGAATACAGGCGCTTTCGATGCCCATCAAAAAGACGATCCCAAGATAGCCCATCGACGAGATAGTTGCAATAATCCAGAGAGTTACTGTTTCGATGATTTTCGTAATCATGCGTGATTTTCTCTACTGTGGACTATATTTCCGGCCGTCCAGAAAAATGCTGGACGGCCGAATAGAAATGGTCGGGGCGACTGGATTTGAACC
>CBDVDL010000137.1:0-5462 GCA_965372735.1 uncultured Alphaproteobacteria bacterium
ATATGAATTTCCTGCGTGACGAATCCTGCGGCAAGTGCTATACCTGCCGCAAAGGCACGCAGCGCATGTATGAGATTCTGGAGGACATATCCGAAGGGCGCGGCACATTAGAACAGCTTGATTTACTTGAAGAGCTTGCGCATGTAGTCGCTGACACGACGATGTGCGGTTTAGGACAGACCGCTTCAAATCCTGTCTTGTCAACCTTGCGCTACTTCCGCGAAGAGTACATCGAGCATATCGTGGACGGTCATTGCAGGGCGGGTGTGTGTAAGGAATTAGTAGGTGCGCCCTGTCAATCCACATGTCCGATTGGCACGGAGGCCTGGCGTTATATCGCGCATATCGCACGGGGTGAGTATGAAGATGCCTACAAGGCTATCCGTGAGGCGAACCCGTTCCCTTCCATTTGCGCCAGAGTTTGTGACCACAAGTGCGAGGAGAGATGCCGATTGGGACAAACCGGCACCCGTCCTGTGGCTATCCGGGCTTTGAAACGCTTTATAACCGACAAAATTGACCCATCGATTTACCAGCCGACGAAAGCGTTGGAGAAAAAGACGGACAAAGTTGCTGTCATCGGAGCAGGCCCAGCCGGATTAACGGCAACTCATTATCTCTCGCTCTTAGGGTATCAAGTCACCATCTTCGAAGCTGATTCCAAGCCCGGTGGTATGATGTTCAGTTGCATCCCGGCTTATCGGCTGCCTCGCGAGGTGTTAACCAAAGAGATAGACGCCATTCTCGATGAGAATGTGACCCTGAAATGCAACCACGAATTGGGGAAAGATATTACCATTGAAAAGCTCTTCGCAGATGGTTTCAAAGCTGTCTTCGTAGCCGTGGGAGCACAGAAAGGTCGCCGACTCCGTCTTGAAAACGAGGAAAGTGAAGGTGTTTTCCCCTCAATTGAGTTTTTAAAGGCCTACAACATCAACGGCGAACAACTGGCAAAAGGTCGGGTAGGTGTGGTTGGAGGGGGTAATTCAGCCGTTGACGCGGCACGAACCGCGCTGCGTCAGAAGGATGTCCAGAGCGTGACCCTTCTATACCGCCGCACGCGTGAAGAAATGCCCGCTTTTTCTGAGGAAATCGATGCGGCAGGCGAAGAAGCGATTAAGTTCGAGACGCTTGTAACACCGATTCGGATTCTAACAGATAAAGGCCGTTTAACAGGTATTGAATGTATTCGCAACAAGCTGGGTGAAATTGACTACAGCGGCCGCCGAAAACCCGTTCCCATTCCCAACAGTGAATTCATCCTGCCACTTGACACATTAGTTGTTGCCATTAGTGAGCAACCGGATGTGGATTCTATCTCTCCATCCGGAGAACCAGAGCTGAAAATTGAGGATGATGGGACGCTATATGCGGATAAAGATCACCTCAGTTGCAGCCTTCCCGGTGTATTCGCCGGTGGTGATGTCGTCACAGGGCCGAATACAGTAGTAGATGCCATTGCTGCTGGGAAAAAGGCAGCTGTGATGATTGATCGGTACGTCCGCGGCGAGGAACTTCGACAACCTGAGAGAGCCAAGGTGCCGCAGCATTATGTGGAACCTCTTGAAATAAGCGAGGAAGAGTTGAGCCAATTGCGACGCGCGGAACCGCCTCATATACCCATTGAACAGCGAACAAGCAGTTTCGTCGAGGTGGAGATGGCTCTTCCTGAAGACGACGCAAAATGTGAAGCAATGAGATGCCTGCGGTGTGATCTTGAATTCACTCAACCGAGAGAGAAAGAGTTAACGGAGCAGGAGAACGAGACTGCTGCAACAGTGGAACACTCAACATGATTCATTTGAAGATTAATGGTCTTCCGGTTATGGTCGAGGAAGGGACAACACTCCTCGAAGCTGCGAAATTCATGGGATTCCCCATTCCGACTTTATGCTATATGGAGGGACTGTCACCCTATGGTGCCTGTCGTCTCTGTGTGGTCGAGATTGGAGAAGGTTCAAAAGCAAAATTAGTCACATCCTGCACTTATCTGGCCGAGGAGGGTCTGCAGGTGCGCACGGCGTCCTCGCGCGTTGTTCGAGCGCGCAAGATGATTCTTGAACTTCATCTGGCCTCATGCCCGCAGTCAAAGACCATTCAAGACCTTGCGGCAGCCCACGATGTGCGGCAGCAACGATTTCGGCAAGAATATGAGGACTGCATCCTGTGCGGGCTTTGTGTGAGGATGTGCGAGGAACAGATGATGGCGAAAGCCATCGGATTTCGCCAGCGTGGACAGAACCGCAGCATTGGCACACCATTCGATATCAAATCGGAACAGTGCCGTTTGTGTGGCGGTTGCCTTTACGTTTGTCCGGCCTGCCAGCTAAGGTGTACATACAATGAGCCCGATAAAGCGATCTGTGGTGCGTGTGCAAATTTAAGCCCGCCATGCGTCGAAAAAGAAGAGTTCGATGACATGATGTGCTACATGGACCCTTGTGTAGCATGCGAGATTACTGGAAAGAAAAATTTAGAAAAATAGAGGTTTAAGGAGGTTCAACAATGTCGCCAACCTTCTCGGCGGTAAATCGTTCCGCAGCTACTTTAACGAAAAACAGGACAGATGATTCAATAACTCCAATTTCAGGGATGTGTGTCACCTGTGTCGATGGCTGCATTGGGATGTGTGAGATCGGCAAATCTGCCTATAGAGGGCATGAGGTAATTTACCCTCAGCCGTTTGGGGTGATTACGACGGCAAGTGAAAAAGATTACCCCATCGATTACTCGCACTTTAATATCATGGGTACCGCTGTTGGTGCCCACGGCATTGAGGCGGACAGTGACAAAGCTATCTTTCCCAATGTTAACCTCGAGGCTCGTTTCGGTCATGATGGTGGTCTCAAGTTCCGCTATCCTTGGATTATCCCCGGCATTGGCTCGACGGACATTGCCAAGAACAACTGGGAAGGGTTGGCAATTGGGTCGGCGCTTGCCGGCACAGGACTAACCATTGGCGAGAATGTTGTAGGCATGGACCCGGAGTCGGTCATCAAGAACGGTCGTGTGGTTGACACGGTTGACCTTAAACGCCGGGTGAAACTTTTTCAAGATTATCAGCGTGACGGTTATGGCGCTATCATCGTGCAGGCAAACATCGAGGACACTCGTCTGGGCACTCAGGAATATGCCATTGAGAAATTGGGCGTTGAAATCGTAGAGCTTAAGTGGGGACAGGGCGCAAAGGATATTGGCGGCGAGGTGAAAGTCAAGAGCCTTGAAAAAGCCCAGATGCTTTACGAACGCGGCTATGTTGTCTTGCCGAACCCGACCGATCCAACCGTGATCAAGGCCTTTGAGCGTGGTTCGTTCAAAGAGTTTGAACGGCATTCCCGAGTCGGAATGGTGACCGAGGAAAGCTTTGCCAAGCGGGTTGAGGAATTACGCGAAGCGGGGGCGAAATATATCTTCCTGAAGACCGGCGCTTACAGACCGGCGGATCTCGCCCGTGCGGTTCTCTTTGCTTGCAAGTATGGCATTGACCTTTTGACTGTTGATGGTGCTGGCGGAGGAACCGGCATGAGCCCGTGGCGGATGATGAATGAATGGGGAGTTCCAGGAGTGGAGTTGCATTCGCTGCTCTATAAATATGCTAAGCGACTTGCGGATAATGGAATGAAGGTTCCCGCATTAGCCCTCGCTGGTGGATTCACTTTTGAAGACCAGATATTTAAGGGCTTGGCATTGGGCGCGCCATTTGTGAAATTGATTGGAATGGCTCGGAGTCCGATAGCAGCAGCGATGGTTGGCAAAACGATTGGGCGAGCGATTGATGAAGGTCAGATTCCGGTTTACATCGAGCGGTTCGGTAATTCGAAGGATGAGATTTTCGTTACTGCTGGCGAACTTCGAAGGGAAATTGGGGAAAATGAGTTTGAGCACTTGCCCACGGGAGCTATTGGACTTTACACCTACTACGAGCGACTTGCTCAAGGCCTAAGACAACTTATGAATGGAAGCCGCAAATTCTCGCTTGAACATATTGAAAGGAACGATATTGCGGCTCTGACTCACGAAGCAGCCGAGGTTAGTGGAATACCATATATTATGGATGTTGATCAAGCGGAAGTAGAGGAGATTCTGAACAGCTGATAGCACACACCTTCAAGGTTTATATCTTTACTTGTACCGGACATTCCAGATGCCTGTGTAGGTTCACAGTCAACCCGAACAGTAACACGCACCGATTCCCATGTCCTCGTTCTGGGTCCTCACTTTGGCCATCACTTGCATTCAGATTGGACGGATCATCGAAAACGAATGTGCGCTTTTTCCTCCAGTTTCCTGTACTGAAAATGTACTGTTTTAGGGAGAATCCAGAGCAAAGAACAATAACTTACGTCACACTACAGGACACCCGTAGTGGCAGGCGAAGATTCTGTAACTGTTGATATTATGGGATTTAGATAGCGTTAATCTGTAGGGTTCGAATCCCGTCGGCCCCGCAAATAACCCTTGTTAAGTTCATGCTTGACAAGGGTTTTTTCTTTGGTTATATTGTGTTCGGGATTCTATTTATTGCAAATGAAATTAGCACCGCAATGCTTTATGTATGTGCATTCAACAAAGGCGGGTGCGGTGATGCGCCCGCGACCGTACGGAGACGATGGCGCACCGTATCCGCCAAATCATCCGTTAAAAAGAAGTCTTCGAGATCGATATCCATGTCAACAGGATTATAAATCTCGATCCAGTCATCATAATCCCCCTGCGGATCAGCAATAACATTATCGTTGTCCGCCATGAACTCATTGATATAGAGTTCCGGTTGGCCGTACACGGCTGGAATGAAGGAAAGACCGAAGACAAAAAAACGCAATAAAGGATTTCATTTCCCCTCCTTCGCAAATCGCTTTGATGAAGAGCAGGGCGAATGATTAGAATAAAAATTGCCATAAGAGCTGTATCTCGTTCTCTTTCCACCCATTCTGAGCGCTCGATTTTTTCTTTAAACGCTGGCTGTAATTCAACATCAGTTTCACTTGATGTCCGCTGGAAAAAAAATTGAGTCCGTACGTTATGCTTTCTTCGCTATCGTTTTCAATCTGGTCGCTTGGATCGAATTTATCGTAGCGAAGGCAGGGCTCGAGTTTCAAGCGAGGAATGTAATATCCCGCTTGCGCCAAATATCCTCCGGCAACGAAATCGACACCGGATTGAGGATTGAAGTCCGCTCGATGAATTTCTGCCGTAAAAAAGAAGCCCTGATATTTCAGAGTCGCATCTACGCCATAGAGTAATTTTGTTCCCGGAATCGTTCGCAAGTATTCCGGTTTGTCCGCGAAATAGTCCGCGTCCTCCGAATAGGCGATGTTCCCGCCCAGCAGCATCTGCGGCTCAGCAAAGCACTCGATATCGCCTTCAGTCTTCGCTAATCGTCCAAGGGGTTGAAGCTCGGCTCGCGCAACGACCAGTGGTTTGCCCGCAGCATCATCGTTTTTTGTATTAATACCGTTTCC
>CBDVDL010000138.1:0-5394 GCA_965372735.1 uncultured Alphaproteobacteria bacterium
CATAAATCAAGAGGTATCATTAGGATGTTACCGAGGCTGAACCCGGCGAAATGACAGAGAGAGGTCTTCTATTCCGGGGATGAAGCGCCTGAATCAGGGGCTCCAGCCAGGGAGTCCGCCGAACCCTGAAGCATCGTATTGAGTTCCGGGATTTCGTTGACATCCTGGCCGAGGTGACTCAATTCCCAGCGCGCATCCTTAACGAGTGGATCATCGGGATATTGCTCCAGAAATCTCTCGTAGGCCGAGCGAGCGTTGTCCAAATCATCCAAATGGTTGGCATAAAGATACCCCAACATGAACAGGCACTGGGGAGCCTGGCGGGATTGCGGATATTTTTTCACCAACGCTTCATAGGATTCAACGGCTGCTGCGAAGTTATTTTCTTCCTGAAATTTCTTCGCTTGCTCAAAAAGCTGGCGTTCATCCAGCCCCTTATTGCAGCCAACCATTAGAACAGAAAAGCAAATCGCGAGGGTGAGTATTCCGACAGGTATGGTCAATCTCATTGCCCCGCTCCTTAGTTATTTCCATCGCCCGATACGGCGAAATCCGAGAAACCAGCCTCAATTAAATGAATATAAGACATAAAAATACAAAAATCAAGCACTTTTTTTGTGCAATGGGAAGCAAACCGTAAACGCCGAGCCCTTTCCCTCTTCCGAATGAACCACAATCGTCCCGCCATGATTCCGTGCAATCTGAAGAGAAACGGTCAGCCCCAATCCCGAACCTGTAGGCTTTGTGGTAAAAAAGGCGTCAAAGAGCTTTTCCCGATTGGCTTTAGGGATGCCGATTCCCGAATCTTCGACCTTCATTTCAATCTGACCCCCTTGAACGGTTGTCTCAACCCATAATTGTCCTCCATCCGGCATCGAATGAATCGCATTCCGAAAGAGGTTCAAGAGCACCTGACGGATCTGGTCGGAATCCGCCCAAACCGCGGGCAGGTTTGGGTCGAGTTTCTTGTTGACCGTGATGAATTCCTCATCAATCTCTTCCGACATCATCCCAAAGGTTTGAAGAATAATCCCATTTAAATCCGTCGCTTCAAAACGAGGCATCGTGGGTCGCGTAAATTGCAGAATCTCCGTTAAGATGCTTTCAAGCCGGCGCACTTCATCGACAATAATCTGCAAACGCGCGCGATTCCGGTCATCGGGTGTCAGGGAATTCAACACAGACCTGGCGAATCCGCCGATGGCCGTCAAGGGATTGCGGATTTCATGGGCGACCGATGCGGCTACTTCACCCACCGCCGAAAGCCGTTCCGTTCGCACCAGTTTATCCCGGCTTTCCTTTAGTTCACGATTCGCCGCTGTCAACTCCTGAAGTTTGACCTCCAAACTCGCTCGAAGGCGCGAGCGTTCAAACGACAGAGCGGCACTGTTAGCGAAAACCCCTAACCGCCTCAAATCATCGTCGCTGATGGAGCGTTTCGTGATAAAATTGTCCACTAAAAGAACACCAAGTACTGTGTCACGCGAAATCATCGGAACAACCGCAAACGATGAGACTTCATAGTGTTTGTGGAACTCTTCCGGAACCATATCTGAAGCTTCTTTGTTTCTAATGATAGCATTTTCTTTAAAAAAAACCGCGCGATAAAAGACTCCCGCCTTTTCATCCACATGCATGGATAAGCGCTTGGCATACTCTGCCATCGTCTGCTGCTGAGAAGGGAAATCCGCTTGATAATTGCGAATCAGATCCGGCAGTGAAACACTTTGAGTGGACAACTCCGACCAAATCCGCGTTGCTTCGTCCGGCGACGTCGGCCCGATTCCCGCCACGCCATGCAGTGTAGCTTCTTCTTCATCATATATGAGAATAAAAGCTCGGTTGAAACCCAATCCCTGACCCGCCGTTACGCCCGCTAAAATGATTGCCCATACGTTGTGTACATCTACAGCACTCTGGAGAGCGTCGCCAATTTCGGAGAGAATCTGCAATTCCATCACGCGTTGACGTAAGGCTTCCTCCGTTCGCTTGCGCTCCGTGATATCTCGCGCAATTCCGACCGCATGCCACTGACCCTTGACTTGAATCGACGAGAGCGAAAGTTCTATTGGGAATTCCGTTCCGTCCTTTCGAATCGCTTCCAATTCACTTGTCGTTCCTACAGCAGATCCCTTCCCGGTTTTTCGAAAATTCTTTAGTCCTTTGTGATAAGCCTCATAGTACTTCTGAGGTGCGAGAAACTGATGCAATTCCTTGCCGATGGCCTCCTGATTCGTATAACCGAAAATCTCTTCGGCGGCGGGATTCCAGTAGGAAATATGTCCGTTATGATCCAGCATAATAATCGCATCATTGGCCGTGTTGGTAATCGAACGGAATCTCGCCTCGCTCTCTCGCAGAGCTTCCTCTGCTTGTTTTTGTTCGGTAATATCGCGCACGATACTTTGATAAATCCGACGTCCTCCGACTTCCAAAACGATTGCGGAAATATCGACATAGATTTCGCGTCCATCCTTGCGCCGCAGTGGTGCGTCCTCAAAACGATTTTTTCCCGCCGCCTTGGTTGCTTCAATGCGTTCAATCGCCTGAGGAATATATTTAGGCTGACGCAGATCAAGCGCCGTCATCGTCAGCAATTCTTCCCGAGAATACCCGGTCAATTCCTCCGCGCGCAAATTGACTTCTATGAACTGGTACGTTTCCGGATCAAGCAAGAAGATGGCATCATTCGCATTTTCCGTCAGAGCCCGATAGCGTTCTTCCGAATCCCGAACCTGCGATTCCAGACGACGTTTTTCGGTTACATTCCGCGCAATACCCAAAATACCGATAGTCTTATCCAGTTCGATAAGTGGGTTCGCGGTAACGGCCATAATCAAGTCGCGTCCGTCCTTGTGGCGAATCACGAAATCATGACTGATGCCTCGCTTCGCAAGCAAACTCTTCATGTCATCTTCGACCGATGCGCGTTTTTCTTCGGTAACCAAATCGCGAAAAGCTTTTCCGATTAGCTCACTCCATTCATACCCGAGGTTATCCAGACTCTGACGACTGACAAACGTAATATTCCCGTTTAAATCGAGCTGGAAAATCAAATCGCTGACATTATCGACCAGCGTCCGATAGCCCTCCTCGGATTTTTCAAGTTCGCGCTCCAGATTAACTTCCTCGATGGATAGTGCAAGCTGAGCCATGAAGAGTTCTAACAGATGAAGAATTTCTTCACCCGGATAACTTTCACTGACCGGTTCCTCAAGACGAGCGATTCCGATAATGCGTCCATCCTGCCCCCGAAGTGGCACAAGCACAAAAACCAAATCGTCCGTCTCTTTATCTTCGGAGGAGCGCGGCTCGCTGAAAATGTGCGCGCCGCCGTGCTGATTCTCCTTGCGAAGCAAATCCGTCATTTTTCGATAGCAGCCTTTCAAACCTTTTTGCGGAAGTGTTTCATCTTTGCGAGCCGCCGCCCAGCCCACCTGAATCGGTTGGTTTACATAAGGCTCTAACAGAATCTTTGCTCGCTGGAAAAACTTGCCCGTAATCAACGCTTCCGTCGCAATATTTAATTTCTCATCAATATCTCGGGCAGCCAAAATGCTCGGAGAAACCTGGAACAAATGCGAGAGATGATCCTTCATTTCCGCGATTTCGCGAGTCTGTTCCACGACTTTCTCGCGAAGCCGGAGATTCAACTCCCGCAACTCTTCCTGAAAAGCGCGATTTTCACGAATAAGCCGTTCGCGTTCGAGAGCGCTTTCGATTACACGGAGAAATTCATCGAGATTGACAATCGGTTTTTCGAAATAGAAAAAGACGTCATGTCGGATGGCTTCAATCGCCTCTTCCAATTCCCCGCCGCCAGATACGATAATGATGGGAAGATTCGGATGCTTTTCCCGGATTCTTCCGATAAGATCAAGTCCGGAAAGCCTGGGAAGTCGCAGGTCAACAATGACAAGCTGGAAATCGCGGCTATCCACCATCTCATCGGCTTCAAGCCCATCGCACGCTTCCTCGATTTCGAAATTATGCAGCGAGAGAACGTGACGCATAATCGTGCGTGAGGGTGCATCGTCGTCTACGATAAGTACACGTCGCAATGTCACGTCTTGTTTAACCTCTGCTACATTCATAATCTTTCTCCAAAACCCTGTCTCTATCCGGGAGGCCGGTTAATCATACCATCCCAAAAATCCCTACGGTGACCCATTCTTTGCCGATCACTTGCGCGGTGTTGTCCGCCAATTGGCGGATTGCAGCCGACCCAAAAAGATACGTACGGTCTGGCTCCGCCTTCCATTACAACGGGCAGGTCACAGACCTACGCCCTACATATGTTTTGCTCGCCGAGCCGGGTTCAGCGCAGAGTTCCGTTGATAAAACGATAAAACCATCGCGCGTAACCCGGCCGGAATGAATCATAATGGAAAAATACAAATAACTTTAACCTTATATTCTACAATATTACATACAAAAAAGCAAACCCGAACCAAGAATCCCGACCCACATACGGATTTCCCTTGTATTTTGCCTGAAAGTCGTGTATATTGAAGATACGCGCCTTTGACTCTGAGTAGAATTTTTCGGGGAGATTACCATGAGCGAATCCTTTGCTATATTATTACTTTGGCGAGAGATTCACTCATTTTTTTATTGAAAAGGAAAGGAGCTAAAGTGGTTCGCGCAGTAATTTGCCTAGTTATAAGTGTGCTGGTAGTTAGTACGAACTTGGGAAGGGCGCAGTCCGCTGTGTACTACAGCCCGCCCGATTCCATTCTGTATGTGCAATTCCCCAGTCCCATCCCATTTTCTTATGAAGATGTGCTGTTACGCTTTCGAGACGGAGGATCCCGCATCGAGCGAACAGCAGAGGATGTTCCGGCGCGTATTCTGACTTCAGATAACATTCCCGGTCATCTGTTTGGGGTCAATGACTACATCGATCCAACTGAAAACTACCAGAGCATGGATTGCGGAGAAACCTGGACGGTGATTGAGACGTTTCCGAGTCGCGGAGCAGGTGGAGAAGGTCATCGGCCTGGAGAGCTTCCCGGTCAAAGTTGTTTAGTATTTGAACCATGGTTATTTATAACCTCGGATAGCTGGCAAACCTATGACTCGACGCAGCTGAATCTTGATTCTGTTTTTTTTGCTTCGCTGTCCTACCAGATCAATCTCCTCTATGGCTTAGCTCGAGAGGATGATCATCTATTATGCGTTTCATCGGATACGGGCAGGACTTGGACGGTCGGGAATCGTATTGGACTTAACGTCTCCCGTCGTCGAAAATGCGGTGCGCCTGATGAGATTTGGGGGAGATTATGGTACCGTTGCTATGTAGCGCTGGACACCGGCCGCACCGTGATTGATCCGGTATTCGAGGCTCATCCACCTTACCATCCCTATGGATGGCATGCCACACTTGAACCCACC
>CBDVDL010000139.1:0-5379 GCA_965372735.1 uncultured Alphaproteobacteria bacterium
CCCCGGCTACTACCGCGACGTAGATCATAACATAGCTGCTCTGTATGTACCCCTCTTAGAAGGTATTCGATACCATGTATCATACCAGTATCGTTCGCAGAATCTCGAGAAAGACACGACGCAATCTGGGGCGATTCGGGAAAGAGCTTTTCAGTCGGGGCTCACCTGCAACTTTCCCTTTCGAACCACTGCGATTGTCTATGTTGACGATATCTCAAGGAAGGATGTGCTGTATTCCGCTGACCTTGATTATCGCGGGCGTTCGGTGACCGCGAGACTTCGGTACTCCTTGAAGATGCTGTCAGTGAATGCGTCGGCTCGGCGGGGACTTTGGGATAATCATTTGGATGATACGAAGAGCGACATGGAAAGCTACCGGATGGGAGCAGATTTCACTCCGAATGCATGGCAGCGCTACAGCGCGTCCTTCCAAACGGGACATACGGGCTTTTCAATCGGGGCGCAGCGGAGCCGAACCGCTATCTTCACCGCACGCTACGAAATGTTCCGCCGCATTCATCTATGGATCATGTTCCAAAAAAACAATTGGAGTAAACAATCCAACTTTGAGAATGACCAATTGCATGTAGATGCAAAAGTTCGTCTATTCAACAATCATATCTTGTCATTTCGTCTTCGCAACCTGGATTACCGACAGAAAGATCTCTCCGGCGGCATGTCCTATATGCTGAGTTATGAAATCCCGTTTGGATTACCCGTAGGGAAGCAAAGAAGCGTGGGCTGTGTGAGAGGGCGAGTCTATGATGCGGAAGATTCTGAGCGGAGAGGCATCGCTGGTGTAGTACTTACGTTGAACGGCATGACCACTTTGAGTGATTCGAAAGGGAATTACATTTTCCCGTCGTTAGCGCCCGGCACATACTATTTACAGGTGGACAATGCCAGCATCGGACTGGAGCGAGTCACGGTGCAGAGAATCCCTGTGCAAATTGATGTTCAGGGAGGACGGAGTGAAAAAGTAAATCTTGGAGTAACTCGCAGCGCAGCTATTCGAGGTGGAGCAGCCCTATTTGGACTTGGCGAAAGTACGCGTCGAGGTATCTTGATAGAAAGCGGCGCGGGTAGTGCAAAGCCAGATAGTGAACTTTCCCAGTTGCGCAACTTTCCCAATCTTCAACTGGAGTTGCGCAGCGAAAACGAAGTCATTCGCGCGGTGACAGATTACCGCGGGCGGTTCTTCTTTGAAAAGTTGAGACCGGGCAAATGGGTGTTTTATGTCTCATCGGGAGGATTGCCTGCATATCATGAGTTGGAACAAAACCTGTTCGACATCGTCGTTGATCCCGGCTCCGAAGAAGACATCACGATTCGGGTTGTACCTCAAGAAAGGCATATCATTATCAAGGACAAAGGAAAAGTTCCGGTTGTCACTCGTATTTCCGGTAGATGATTATCCTCTTTTATACCTCAGCATTGGGGAGAAAACAAAGGCCGCGAGTTTAATTTCGCGGCCTTTGTTCATAATGAAAGATGAGTTATTACAAGTTAAGGTTTCAGGTGCTTATCGAAGAATTCGACTTGCTTGCGGTATTCGGCGATGACATTAACGCGTTTAGAGGCGCCGTGACCTTCGTCGGGGAAGATGAGCGAGTCGGCAACTCCGCCGCCGGAAATCACTGCATCAAGAATCTGGCGCGCTTCACCGACCGGCACGCGAGGGTCATTCTCGCCGTGAATAACTAACAGCGGAGTTTTAATCAAGTGTGATTTGTGAATAGGTGAGACATCTTTCAGGAATTTCGGATCCGACAGCGGCCCGTATTCTGTTTCGCGCAGATGCCGCCGGTAATCCGCTGTGTTTTCGAGGAAGGTTTTGAAATTGGCAATGCCGACAACATCCACAGCCGCGCTGAACAATTTCGGATACTCGGTAATCATTCCGAGCACGACATAACCGCCGTAACTGCCGCCGCGAATACCGATCATACCCTTCTTGGTGTAACCTTTTTCGATAAGCCAATCTACTGCAGCTTTGTAATCCTTCAGCGAATTCTTGCGATTCTTATAATTGTCGAGGTTCATGTAGTCGATGCCGTAGCCGGAGGAGCCGCGCGGATTTGGAGCCAGAACGCCGTAGCCATTGAGCATCATGTATTGGAAATTGCGAATGAAATAAGGACGGAATTGACTTTCGGGGCCACCGTGAGCGTGAATGATAAACGGAATCGGCTGTCCTTCTTTGTAGTCGGGGGGCAGATAGAGAAACGCCGGGATTTCCAAGTCGTCGAATGTTTTGTAGCGTATCAGTTTGGGATCGCGGAACATTTCGCGG
Organism: uncultured Alphaproteobacteria bacterium; assembly: GCA_965372735.1. Taxonomy (GTDB): domain Bacteria; phylum Electryoneota; class RPQS01; order RPQS01; family DYHQ01; genus JAUXGA01. The sequence continues at coordinate 2,294 of CBDVDL010000139.1, forward strand.
TCAATGCCAGCGTAAATCGAGAACGTCAACTGTTTGAGTTCGCTTGTTTTTGGGTTCCATTTCCACACATCCGGCGCGCGTGTGGGGCTGTAAAACGAGAGCAGGACGTTGCCGTGTTTGTCGCTGCCTCCGAAGCCGAGGATGCCGTCGAGAGGCGGATTGGGAATTTCTCGTTTCGTTTCCACTTCGCGCATCTTGAGCCGGGCGTAGCCGTCTTCATTGATAATCGCGCCCATATTTTTATAGTCGCGGGAAAAGCCGATGCCTTCACATTCCCAGCATGGATCAAGCCAGCCATCATCTACGAAATTCACATCCGGCGAGCCAACGGTCATCGTCGCCAGGCGCTGCATTCCGTCATCATTGTCGTTGCAGGTCAGGTAGATGGTTTCGTTGTCCGGCATGAGTGTGGGACTGTAGTAAGCGATGTCGCCTTCGTCCTTGTTGAGTTTTTGGTACTTGAGATTCTCCAGATTTAACAAATAAAGATCATTGGCTACGTTGCTGACGAAATTGTAAACGATGAGCTTCATGCCGTCCTGAGAAATATCCGCGAGAGCGTTGTACCCTTTGACCTTTTTATTCTTCGGGAAGACGAGGCGAATATCTCCGGATGTGATGTTCATTTCATAGATAAAGAAGTCGCGGCCATTTTCCTCGTTGGAGCGGTAGAAAATCCGGTTGTCATCGCGCGCCCATATCACCGAACCGTACTGAACGTCCTCAGCGTGCGTAAGCTGCAGCAGGCGTCCGGTTTCTGTATCCATTAGATAAAGCTGTGATTGTTCCGAGCCGCCGACTGATGCGCCTACAATAGCTTTTGTGCCATCCCAGGATAGTTCAAAAAAGTCAATTCCATCCTCGAATGTCGTCAGTTGGTACGGCCAGCCGCCGTCCAGGATTCTGTAAATCTGCGGCGCTCCGGACATGTTCGAGGTGAAATAGACCGCGTCTCCGTCCCAGGTGTATCCTGCGGGACTGCAAGCGCCGATTTGCAGGAAGGTGGCGATATCCGGGATGTATTTACCTTTTTGCAGCAGCGATGCGCCTGCTTTTTCACCGGCGGGTTTTTCTATTTCGGCTCGTTTGCCGCAGCCTAAAACCAGTATGAGGGCTGCGAGTAAAAGAATGATGGATGTTTTGCGCATGATACCGTTCTCCTGAAGATTATGCACGTTTGGCGTATTTATATAATATAGTATGTAAACCAGTGAAAGGCAAATGCGGAGGGCGTTTTTTCCGGGCACGCTAACGCCATGCCACGGCGATTGAGATGAACACGCAAGCATTTTCAGCAACACTCCAACACTCTATCTTGCGCGGACGTGATAGAAATAGCGGGTGGGTCGGGCGTTAAAATTTATATCTGTCCATGTCGTGTCGCTCACCGTCGCCAGCGAATCGCCCAGCACCCAGAGATTTTCTGAGCCGTAAACCGTAAAGTTTGTTTCGCCTCCGGCAGGTGACCAGTGCAATACAGCATTGCCGCTATCGAGAACAATAACCAATTGTTCCGGCTGGCCGCTCGGCGCTGAGCCCAGAACGAATTTCCACATGGAGCGGCCGTGTGTTCCCGCGACAAGCTCTCGTGATTCAGTCAGATGTATATCGAAGACCGAACTTGTCGGCAAGCTGTTTCCCAAAGCCGCCCAATCCTGTCCGTCGTTCCATGAATAGAAGACTCCGAAATCGGTTCCCACATACAGGTAATCTGGATAATCCGGATCAACAATGACATCATTAATCGGAGCTTCCGGGAGATTGGCACTGATATCCGTCCAGCTTGCCCCGTAGTTGCTGCTGCGGAGGAGATGCGGGATATAGTCGATTTCTTTATAGCCGGAAAGAGATACATAGACAACCGCTGCGGAATCGGGATGAGGAGTTACTCGTGTCACCCACCGCTCAGGTAATCCGGTGGAAATATCTGTCCACACGCCGCCGCCGTTTGTCGTTACCTGCACATGAGCATCATCCGTTCCGACGTAGATGACCTGCTGGTTGACAGGGCTAACGTCGATGGTGGTAATCGTTCCATACGTTAGGTTTCCCGCTCCGGGGCCGTCGGTAAGGTCGCTGGAAATCGCGTTCCAGTTCGAACCGCCGTTCGTCGTTTTCCAAACGCGGTAGGTGCCGAGGTAGAGGATGTCGGGATTTTGTGGATCCATCGTGTAGGGCGTCATCCAGTTCGTACGGTCGCCATCGAAATCGCTGATGAAGTTCCAACTGTAGCCGCCGTTTGTGGATTTTCCGAGCCCACCCCATTGATACTCTGCGTAGATAACGTCGCTGTCGCGCGGATCAACGAGGGTATAAAAACCATCACCGTAATAAATCACATCCCAGTCATCGGTGCCGCCGCTGAGAGTGCGCGGTGTGCTGTTATCCTGTGTTCCGCCATAGAGCCGATAAGGCAAGGACGGGTCGGCGGTGATAGCATAAAACTGTGTCACGGGCAAATCCACAAAGCGAGTGCAACTTGAGCCGGTACTATAAGAAACATCTACGCCGCCATCATGGCCGGTAATCAGATGAGCGGGATTATTCGGATTAATCCACAGGGTATGATGATCCACATGGGCGTTGCTGAAAACGTAATTCCAGCTCGCTCCGGCATTACTGGAGCGAAACATCGAGACGCCCTGCGCGTACACCACATCCGGGTCAACAGGATCCGCGTGAATCTGACCGAAATACCATCCGAAAGAGCTGTAGAACGACCCGCTGATATAGGTTACTTCCTGCCACGAATCTCCATAATCGGAACTGCGGTAGAGACCGAGCAGATAACCGGGATGGTCAGCAAACGACGCGTAAAGGCGACTGGGATCCGCCGGAGAAACGGTAACGCCGCCGCGTCCGACATCGGTGCCTGCGGGCAAACCGTTCGTCAATTGCGTCCATGAGTCACCGCCATCATAGCTACGCCAAATACCGCTGGTCACACCGCCAACCTGCCGCTGATAAGGACGTCGAATGCGTTCCCACATCACAGCATATACTGTATCCGGGTGCTGCACATCAAGAGCGACATCAATACATGCGGTGGAATCTGTCAGGAATAAAACGCGCTCCCAAATGTCTCC
>CBDVDL010000140.1:0-5373 GCA_965372735.1 uncultured Alphaproteobacteria bacterium
ATCGCACGCAAAGAAACGAATGTCTCGATAACGCGTGACGTGTCAGGCGAGGGCGTTCAGCAGGCTCTCTTGAAAATTCTCGAAGGAACCGTGGCTTCCCTGCCGCCTCAAGGTGGCCGTAAACATCCGGAACAGAAACTGATTTCCCTCAATACGAAGAACGTTCTTTTCATTTGCGGTGGAGCTTTTGAAGGCTTGGACAGGATTGTACGGTCTCGCGTTGTAAAGCGACCGATGGGCTTTGGAGCGGAAGAGATGGGAACCGGCGAGCTTTCTCCCTATGAGCTTTTCTCGCAAGCCAGTTATGAAGACCTGCTGAAATTCGGTCTGATTCCGGAACTCATCGGACGATTGCCGGTCATCTCGGCTTTCTCTGATTTGGATGAAGATACACTCGTAAAGATTCTGGTAGAACCGAAGAATTCACTGGTCAAACAATATGAATACCTCTTCGAGATGGAAAACGTCACGCTGACCTTTGCCGATGGAGCTCTCGAAGCCATAGCGAAACTCGCTATCGAACGCAAGACCGGTGCTCGCGCGCTTCGCTCCATTCTTGAAGAAACCATGATGAACATCCTATACGAGATTCCCGGTCGGAAGGATGTCGCCGAAGTGATTATCACGCCGGAAACCGTGCGGGAAAAAACCCCACCGCGCATCATCTCCGCCGAACAAAAAATCAGCGCCTAAGCGAATGAATCTCCCCCCGCGAGCGGGGGATGTTAAGGGGGTCTCCTTTTGTCGCGGTGTTGTCCGCCAATCGGCGGATTGCAGCCGCCCCCTCAATCGCGTGAACAGGCTAAAAATATCACGCCATCATTGCCTTTCTTCAGCCAGAAACATGCCTTCCCGTTTTCTTTTCAAGGGTTTAATCCTTATCCTGCTTTGTTTCGCAGTGAACTCACCGATGAGTGCGGGTATCTGGAAACCCATCGGGGAGGATAGAGACAGCCTTGCGCTGCACACACTGCGCGGCGTGGAACTGACGCGTCAGAGCGAACACCTTCACGTGCTGATAAAGGCAGCAACACGTACCGACCTTGAATTGACGTCGTCGTGGAAAAGCGAGTGGATTCAGCCGGGCGGCAAAACCGAGAGACGCCGCCAGGACGGGCGCTGGCATTTTTCGGCGCTTCATCCTTTGATGAAACCGGTGAAGCTGTGGCTTTCCACTCAGGGCGAGCTCTTCGATGAACGTGCGGCGACGCCCTCGGCTTCGATTTCTCCGGCAACCATTCGCGTGCTGAAAGGCGGCGGCGGAGCCGTTTATAAACCGATACCTCACCTTGAATTTATCGCTGGTGGCGGTGTGATTGAGGATCGCCGTTTTGGTCATGTGATATCCGGCCCTCTATGGGAAACAGCCGGCAGACTGGCCGGATGGAATGTCAGCGGCTATGTTCAAGATATCGCGTTCAAAACTGAGTGGGAAAATCCTGGCAGTTATCGCAATCGCGATTTGCAAGCACGCTATGATGTGCGCAGAGAATTCTCGCCGGGAACAACAGGCCGCGCTCAGCTCGATGCGATGGAAGTTCGCCGCAGCTATTTTCTCAATGCCGGGGATCTTTTGGCTACCCGCAAAGAACGACGCACACGTTTCAGCAACGGGTTTACCTACGCCATCCGTGATGACCTCAGCGCGGAATTCGAGGGCGAGCTCTTTAACACAAAAACTGAAATCGAACAGGGCGAAAGAGAAAGTTCGCTCGAGGAAGCGCGCGCTACTTTTGAAACGAGACTCGTACGTCGGACGCGCCATTTCGCGGGCAGGTTCGGTGTCGGCGTCAGCAGCGTGTCGCAGACGATTGACGGTGACATCCTGCAGGGACGGAAGACCAACCTGTCTTTGACAGCGGGTTTCCAACCGACATCGCGCGATTCTTTTTACGGCGGTTTCGAAGTCAGTAAATACCAGCTCGACACCCGTTCGGAGCAAAACAATGATGACCGGGATGAATTGCGCTTCGAGTTTCTAACGGGCGCGAAAGGAACCTTCAATCCCTACCTTCACTGGAGAACATGGGCGCGGGTGACGCTGGATCATCTGGTTTATGTTTTCCGGGAACGTTCGGCGAACAACCGTTGGACTCGTCTTTTCCTTTTAACGTCGAGACTGCATCACCAACCTTCGCTTGGCTTTAAACAGACGTTCATGTTTGAAATCAGTGCGAACTATCAAGCGTTTGATTTTGAGCAGGATCCGCGGCAAGTGCGCAGCACTGTTTTTAGGAAACTCCGCGCCGGAGACAGCTTAGCGGTTGCGTTGACGCGAACGATTTCCGTCGTTGCGCAATTGACATGGAAGCGCGAGGAACTGGGACGGCTTTTCTGGCGTGAATTTCAAGAAGAACGTTCCGATGAAGTCACTTCCGTTTACAGCCGTCTGGAATTCCCGTGGCAAATCGGCAGGCGAACCGCGCTGGTCGTGGGAGGACTTTGGAATCATCGCCGCGGAATTCGGTTTACCGGCGGTGACTTCAATCAAACAGAAGTATTTCAAGATTTACAAACCTACGGACCGCTCTGGAAATTTCAGCACGGCTTGCACTCGCCGCTGACAATCAACGCGGGAGGACAAGTGGTCCGACAACTCGAACTCGGTCGCGATGACCGATGGCTGGTCATGGGGGATATAGGAGTATCTATCAAGTGGTAGCTGTACGTGAATGGGGAGAAACATTTTATGCGCCGCCCGAAGCGCTCCGAGGTGAGCAGGTGCTTCTCGGTGGTGATGAAGCGCATCATCTGGTGCGAGTGCTTCGCAAGCGAGTGGGTGAGTATGTCGGTGTCATGGACGGCAAAGGGAATTACTACATCTGCCGAATCGAAAATACCGAAGGCCCGGTGACACTGCATGTCGAGCGTCACCTTCCCCGGCGGGGAGAAACGCGCAGTCCGGTTGTTTTGCTTCAGGCGATTCTGAAAGAGCCCGCAATGGATGATGTCGTGGATCGCGCCACACAGATGGGAGTGTTTTCTATCGTGTGGATTCCCACGGCGCACGCGGTGGGAAATTTGACCGAAGCAAAACTGGCGCGTCATCAGCGCATCGCTCGAGCAGCGGCGAAACAATGCGGCCGCTCCGTTATTCCGACTGTCGAAAAAGCGGACAGTTTTCAGCAGGTTCTCGAACAGTTTCGCAACCGACGCGTGATGTACGTCGCGCATCCGCTGGATTCTCCGAGTACGTTTGTTTCCAACGAAACCGGCTCGAAAGAAGAATTAGTGGATGGAGGAGTACTTCTGGTCGGACCGGAAGGAGGACTCTCGCAGGAAGAAACTACCCTCGCTCAGCGCAGCCGATTCGCATGGCTTTCTCTGGGAAATCGCCGCCTTCGTTCCCCGACAGCCGCTACCGTCGGTCTCGCCATTCTTCTGCGCCAACTCGGCGAATTCTAATTCGTGCAAAATCCGTAATGAAAAAAAACCAGATTCGTCTCCGGTTTTTTATTTCCCCGCCGAGCCGGGTTCTGTATCAACTTCGATCTACCTTATCGCTGAATCAGATCCTCAACCTTTAATTATCCGACAAATTAAATTCTAACCCGGCCGGAATTGTAAACTGAAAGCACCATGAACCAAACGCAAGCCTGCATCACGTTCATCCTCGCCGGTCTAACTATCTCCGGTCTTCTGCATTGGTTCCTCTATGCACGATTGGTTATTGCGCTGAACATCATGTCACCCGCGGTGCTTTGGTCGCTTCGATTTCTGGCTGGTTTTCTGGCAATCTCCTTTATACTTGCCCGCGTGCTGGACACGTTCGCACCGCGCCCTCTGGTTCTGGCGTTCGAAGGATTCGCGGCTGTCTGGATAGGGTTGATGTTTCAGCTCTTGTGGATGACGATTGATTTGTGGATTCTAAAACTGCTGCTTAAGTTAACGGGTCTCTGGGGAAGATTACCGCACGAAGCCGTAGGAAAAGGCTCCGTTCTTATCGTTTTCGCAGTCGCAGTAGCGTTATGCACATGGGCAATGGTAATCGCGCAGCGTCCGGCGCGCATCGTTAATGTTCATATCCCCGTCAAAGGCATCACTCCGGAACTGCGGCAAATGAAAATCGCAATGGTCGCCGATTTTCACGCAGGTTTGCTGGTGAGCAAGAATAGGGTGGAGCGCTGGGCACGAGAAATTAACCAGCTCGAACCGGACGTGATTTTAATCCCGGGTGATGTCATCGACCGTCCTGCACATCGCATGATGGAATTCGTTGATGTCTTCCGCAAACTGAAAGCTCCGCTCGGCGTGTATGTTTCCACCGGCAATCATGAATATCTCGTCGGACTGAACGGCGCGATGAAATTTTTCGAAGCAGCGAACATGCGCTTGCTAATGAACGATGTTGAAACGCTTCCCGGCGGACTTTTGCTTGCCGCTGTCGAAGATAAAACAGCTTCCATGTTGAAGCGACCGATTCCATTGATGAAAGAATTGTTAGCGGATAGTGCTAAAGACCATCCAACGATTTTGATGAATCACACGCCTTCAACCCGCGACGCTCGAAAGGCAACCGACGCGGGTGTGGATTTAATGGTTTCCGGCCATACGCATGGGGGGCAGATGTGGCCGTTTTCATATTTATCCCGCATGGCATTTCCGTTTCATCACGGCTTGTATCCTGTCAATGACGGCTACCAGCTCACAACCTGCGGCATCGGCACATGGGGCCCGCCGATGCGTCTCGGTACCTCACCCGAAATCCTCCTGATTCACCTCATCGGAAAAGACGAACCCGCCACCATTAACTGATCGTTTTCACCTCCCCTTGCCCGCATCTCACCGAGCAATCATTCATCCAGCACCACGATTTCAACGCGACGGTTTATCGTGCGGTTTTTCGCAGTGGTGTTCGGCAGGGCAGGGTCAAAGGACGCATGGCCGGTGACGCTGATCCGTTTCCCGTCGATGCCGCCTTTTTCGTGAAGCAGATGCGCCACATTCGCCGCGCGCGCGGTGGAAAGTTGCCAGTTCGATGCAAACTTGGCGTTGTTGATAGGAAGATTATCGGTATGGCCGTCGATACGCAATCGATTGGGAAAGCGAGCGAGGATATTCGTCAGGGACAGCAGCAGCGTCTTCGCTTTCGGTTCGATGTCCGCCAGTGGAAGCCAGACCAGATTCGCCATGAAAATACCCCACAGCGTCGCGATGAAGGCGGTCGCGATATGGCGAATGAGCAGATTCGGGTCTTTTCCCGCGTTCGCCATCGCCACAATCAAACCCATCACCGTGCCGACCCGATTAAGGTCGAAAAATCCATTCCTTCGCCAAAAAAAGTTTACATACCTCGTCTCTATCGGCAAAATGGCGCCAATCTTGAATTTAGGAGAGGCACAAGGACGACACAGCTTATGACGGTTTTTAGGA
>CBDVDL010000141.1:0-5369 GCA_965372735.1 uncultured Alphaproteobacteria bacterium
TGAAAACAGGCGACACACTGGCAGAAGTCGTCTGGAGCAATCTGCCGGATGCAACGGAACCACTAACTCGCCTTCGAGAAGCATTTGTGATTTCTGATGCACCTGTATCGCTGCGGCCGCTCGTATCCTTCAGGCAAGACCGTGATGGTTTCTCCAAAGTAGATAACTTTGAACAACTCTTTACCGACAAATAACCTGCAAGAAGAGGTCGTACAAATGGATGAAGACAAAGAAAGACAGGCACGAAAAATTCGCCTGAAAATCATGCGCCTGCAAAAGGAGCTGGCCTCATCCCAGCATCATGCCAGTCTTGGCAGTTTCCTTCAGGCAGGCCGCCCGTCCAATATCCGGAATCAAGCCGAGCGGGACAGGAAACGCCTTGAAGAGGAAATCGCGCGCCTGCGCGAGCATTTGAAAACCCTGACTCCTCCAAAGGAAGCACTGGCCAAGAAAACAGCGGCTCCAAAAAAGGCGGCCAAAAAGAAAGCTGCTCCCAAGAAAGCAGCTTCGAAAAAAACGGTTAAGAAAAAAGCGTCACCCAAAAAGGTAAAGAAATCCCGCTAACTGAGGTGATTCTTCATCTTCTCAACGAATTTCGCTTTGGGAAGAACGCCCACTATCGTCTCGATATGCTGACCGTTTTTGAAAAAGAGTACTTGGGGGATATTGATAATCCCATAGCGCTGTGCGGTCTTGGGCTCTGCGGCAATGTCAATTTCTCCCATCGCGATTTTGTCTCCCCATTCCGGCAGTAACTCCTTCAATAGAGCATGAACTTTCTTGCAGGGAGCACACCACTCGGCGCCGAAATCTAAAATCGCCAGCTTGTCGCTGCGCAGTATTGTCTCTTCAAAATTCTCATCGGTTACCGTAATCAGTTCCGCCATTTTCTCTCCTTATCCTACAGGTTGTTTTCATCCAACAGAGTCAGCACGCTTCCCGCCGATTTGAATCCCGTGAAACGCACAACTTCGTCCCCGGAAGGCCCCAAGAAAATCACAGTGGGCATGCCGATGATGGCATATTTCTGTTTCATCTCTTCCGCCCAAACGGACGAGCGCGTGAAATCCAGCTTCAAACGGCTGAAATTGTTCAACCGTTCAACCACTTCCGGCACAACCCAGGTTTTCTCGTCCAGTTCTACACAAGCCGCGCACCAATCCGCATAAACATCAATCACAACCGGTTTGCCCGCGTTGCGCGCCTGCGTCAGAACATCCGACTCCTCATTGATGCGCCATTCCAAAGCCATATGAGTAGCGACGGTTGCCGTGGGAACAAGTCCCCGATACAGATAAATCGCTCCCATGAGAAAAAATATAAGCAACACCGCTTTCCAAAGCCGCTTCCCCGCTCCGGCCGAGTCCGCAAGTGTGTCGAATGCTCCCGAAAACACGCTAAAGATAACTAACAGCGCGCCCCACAGGAAGAAATAAACGGACGGCGGTATAAGCGAACGCAGCAAAAACAGCGCAGCTCCCATAAGAATCCATCCGAAACCCTTCTTGATTCCTTCCATCCATCCGCCCGCCTTAGGCAATGCCTGAATCGCTCCGGCAAACGTTCCGATGACTAAGAAAAGTATTCCCAATCCGAGCGAAAAAACAAAAAGCAGCGCCCATCCTAAAAACAGGCTCTGCGTTTTAGCCACCCACGCAAGTAGCGCGACAATCACCGGCCCGACGCACGGCGCCATCACAAGTCCCGATACCATCCCCACAAGCAGAGGACCGAGCAGTCCCGTTTTCTTGCCGCTCGATTGCAATTTCCCCTGCCACGAAGCCGGCAATGCAATTTCAAAAGCACCAAGCATCGAAAAACCCATCACCGCAAAAATCACCGCGACGCCCATCATAATATAAGGCGAACCGGATACCGACCCGAACAACGTGCCCGTCGCCGCGGAAAGAAGCCCCAGGCCGGAATAAATAATCGCGATTCCCAAAACGAAAATCGCCGACAATCCAAGCCCGCGAAGCGGCTTCCCGGCACTGCGCGCTCCGATATAACCGATGGTAATCGGAATCACCGGATAGACGCACGGCGTGAAACTCGTCAGGATTCCCCCGATGAAAACCAGCAAAAACGCCAGCCATGAACCGCGTTCCAGCGCGCCAATCAGTTTGCCTTCAAGACCCGTCTTTGTTTTCACCTCTGCAGGCGGTGATGCTGCACCGAACGTTTCCTCGTTAGCCGGGAAGACGCTCGTTCCGGAGGCAACGACTTCGATTTCGAGAGTAAGCTGTTTCTCTTCGGGCAAGAAACAGACTTCGTTGCCGAACTCCTGACAAACCTGATAGCCGATTGTCACAGGAAAGCTGCGCAATCCGAGTTCGGCATCCGGCAAAGCGAATACCGAATCGAAGACAACAACATTCCCTTGGTAGGCCGTTTCGCCCTTGTACTTGATACCTTTGGGAAACTCCGGCTTGCCGAAGTTGAGACCCATCGTATCCCGAAGATTCACGAAAAAGAGGCCATATTCGACGTCGGTAAGATGATGGCGGTCAGGAACCTCGAAGATAAAAGCCAATCGCGCTTCACCTCCTGCCGGAATTCCGGTATGGTCAAGCACGGCCTGAACGGGTACGGGAGGTGCCCCTTCAGGTTGTGCCAGAGCCACGGAAGCCACGAATAGTAATAATGTGCTAAATTTAAAAAGAATTTTCATCAATCAACCTCAATTTAGGAAATAAGGTGTCATTCAATCTTACTCTTTCCCAGCCCTATAGTTCCCTGCCATCTTGCCAGTTATCCGCGACCAGATTCGCTCACACAAGAATCCGCCGCGAATGGGTGCCGTTTACCCTTCGCGTAAAAAACCACCGCGATGACTCTACACTACTGTATGCAAAGAAAGAAAAACACTCGTTTCGGCGCGCGGCTTTTTCGCAGGTCTGCCGCGGAGTGGGAAACATTTATCGAGCCAGTCTTCCGCTTCATGATAGCCCGGCAGCGCTTTTTCCGCCCGCTTGAATTCCGGTGGATGCAGTCGCTGACGACCATTTTTTCCTTTGGAAATTCCAAAATAGAGATGCAGCATCTCATGAAAGAGAGTGCTGACGACGACAATATCGGGCACGCGCGAATCATCCAAAGCGCGGTTTATCGTAATCACGCGCGCTTCAAAATCGCATACCCCAAGCACGACACGCCAGCGACTTCGAGACCACCTGAGCACCGGACAGGATAAGTGATTCCATAAATAACGTTCGTTCAAAATCCTGAAGAAAAGCGTCAAATCATACACAGACCCTTGCGGCGCATCTTTTGGCCCGCGACGCCGCACCGGAGTTTCCGGGCGAGATATATCAGTTGCGCTTACAAAAAGTTCAAGCTGGTCAATCGAATGCTTCGGAAGCGGCATACGCTTTGCCCAATATTATAGCACATCATAAAACACCACTTACAGAAATAAAATACAAAATCGCCCCCATAAAGGCAACCTTTTCCCCTTGGGCCGCGCTCGAAGGATATTTTTCGGCTGAACAAAGCGATAGCTTGATTCGACGTAGCTTTGTAAGGCCGCGGCACAAGTTTTGCTCCTATGTCATCGGAAGTAAACCGGAGACAGTCATGGCTGACAACATTATTCAGAACCTTTTCATCAACGGCGTGACCAGTACCGCCGCCCTGAAAAAAGGTCTCGATGCCTGGGCGATGCGCCAGCGAGCACATGCCCAGAACATCGCCAACGCTGAAACTCCCGGTTATCGGCGAGTTGTCGTGGATTTCGAAGCTAAACTGAAAGAAGCTCTGGGAGGTGCCGGCAGTGAAGATATCGCTCAAACAGATTCTCGACACAGGCAAATGAGTAATCCGGACCTTTCGAAACTGAATCCGGAACTGCGCTACATGACTGCCGTGGAGCTACTGCAAGGACGCTACGATGGCTTGAAATCCGTGATTCGCGGCACGAGCCGGTAGTTGCTATATATTGAAACTCATGTAGAGGAGTTTAGGAGACTGAATTCATGAATGGTACTGTAATACTCGGTATCTCGGTACTCCTGCAGTTTATTGCGGTGGTTATTGCGTTGTCGTTGGCCAGAACTACCGGCACTCGGCGCGCTTGGTTTGCCATTGCCGGCGCTGTCCTCCTCATGGCGGTGCCACGGTCGATAACATTTGTGCGGCTGGTCACGGGTGAGATCACCCATCCACCTGACCTTGAGGCGGAGCTCGTTGCCCTTGACATCTCGTTTCTGATGGCGATCGCAATCGTCTGGATTTCACGGTTGTTTCGATCCATTCAGCAGTCGCGTGATAAGCTCTCACAGTCTCATCAAACCCTCCTTAAAAGGGAAAACCGGTTGAATATCCTGTTCGAGTGCGCGCCCGATGCCATCTTCATGTTAGACCTGAAAGGCGTGTTCGTCGACGGTAATCGGAAGTTGGAAGAGCTGACAGGGTATCCGCGGGACGAGTTAATCGGGAAGAATTATCAGGAGATGGGAATCCTGTCACCGGCAGATATGGAACGGTGGGCTCAAGAGCTGGCCTTGAGCGCGATGGGTAAGCCCATAGGGCCCAACGAGTATGTGCTGAATCGAAAGGGTGGCAGCCAGGTCACCACAGAAATCCACGCTTACCCGATCAAGCAGCACGATGTGACTTTTATACTCGGGATTGCGCGCGACATCACCAAGCGCAAGCGGGGGGAGGAGGCGTTGCGGGAAAGCCAGAAGATGCTCCATGCTATTCTGGATAACTCAAGCACCGTCGTCTATGTGAAAGATGTTGACGGACGTTATCTGTTGATCAATGAACGCTTCGAGACTCTGTTCAATATCTCTAAAGAGGATATTATTGGAAAAACCGACTATGACGTGTACCCGAAAGAAACCGCGGATGCACTTCGGGACAATGACCTAAAGGTTTTAAAACAGGATAAACCCGTACAATTCGAAGAAACCGTTCCACACGAAGACGGTTTGCATATTTACATTTCGATTAAATTTCCACTCTATAATGTAGACGGGACTCCTTATGCCGTATGCGGAATTTCCACCGACATCACCGACCGCAAGCGAACCGAGGAAGCCTTACGGGAAAGCGAAAAGAAATTCCGCACGCTCTATGAATCCACCAGCGATGCGGTTATGCTTTTGGATGACAAAGCCTTTTTCGATTGCAATGAGGCAACCCTTAGTATCTTCGGCTGTTCTTCCCGCGAAGAATATTTAAATAAACACCCCAGTCAATTCTCTCCTCCCCTGCAGCCCAATGGGCAAGACTCGATGAGTTTGGCCAACGAACGTATTGCGACCGCCTTCAAAGAGGGAAGCCATCAATTCGAATGGCTGCATTGCCGCTTGAACGGCGAGGAATTTCCAGCGGAAGTGCTGCTGTCGGCTATGGAACTGGGC
>CBDVDL010000142.1:0-5338 GCA_965372735.1 uncultured Alphaproteobacteria bacterium
GTATATTTCATTTGCCTTGTGTCAAAGGCGAGACGATCTTTAAAGATTGTTTCCCCACTTGGTAGTACTAATTCTTCACTGCGATGCTTTTCGTCAAGGATTAATATTATTCGCTTTCCCAGTGCCATGGCATATCCGAGTTCCAAATAGCAATTCGGTCTGTGTTCCGTCATATCCGCGATGATGAGAGTTGAATTCTGAATGTTTTCAAAGATGTCGGCTTCAATGGTATTGACAGGTTCCTCGTCTTCTTGAAAGATCCCTTCGTATCCGAATTTCTCCAACGACTCTTTGTAGAATTTTATTATGGGTCGTAATTTATTACTGCAAGAAGCGATTATAAAGGCTTTGCGTTGAGATGATTTAAGACCGCCTTCATATTCCTGCCGACCCTTTAGAGTGATACGATAAACATCGCCTTCTTTCTCAAAATGGTCAGAGGATTTCCAGTTTATTATAGCTTCCGTGAACACGTCAATTGGGAAACTTATTCTGTCTTCAGACAAATCTGGTAATAAGAGTTCTCCTTTTTCGTTTCGTACTATGAAGATACCCTTTTGACCAAGCTCATAGGCGATTCTTAGGGCGATTCGCCGGGCAATTTGGTTTTCCTCTATTTTGGATTCCTCTCCAAGGGCAAAGAATATTCTATCTTTACCGATTTCAAGCGGGCATTCAGTGCCACCTTTATAAGCAATAAGCACGCTATTATCGGGAAAGAAACCATTAAATCGGTTGGTCACTACTAACCATTTTGCAAAGAGAATGATTTCTTGTTGAATCGTCTCTGTCTTTGAGAAGAAATGCCAGAGTGTTCTTATTACATGATTTGAAAACTTAATCTGGAATTCTATGTTTCGGTCGTCAGGTAAACAAAATATCATACCGAATCTGAGGTCTCCGAAAATGTGCGCTTTCGGAATATATTCGCGATCTATGTATATCTTGATCGTGATTGGTTCAAGATTACGATTCCGATATCTGATTGTGATTTCTTCTGTCATTTTCCAATCCCAATCCAGTTTTAAAGGGTGTCCATCCGCGACCGGAGGTCGCGGGTAGTAGGTTGTTCACCAAGGAGAGTATCACCCGCCTTAATATTAAAATCCTCTAAATGTTCCCCGTCCGCGGGTGCGCTCGATTTTGATATCGCGAAGCTGGGGAGATTTCAACGCAATGCGGATAAAGTAGCCGCGCCCGATGCCCACCGGATTCCACGTTAAGGTTCCTTCCCAGCAGTGCATATCGCGGTAAATTTGCACGCCCGTCGAAACGACTTCCTTCGTATCGAGATTGACGCGCACGTTATAGCCGATGCTCCAGTTCCGTGTCAGTTCCAGATTCGCGTCGGCGTTTCCCCACGTGGTTTTCCTATCAGTCGTGAAGCTTTCATTATGATAAAATGAAAGGCGAACATCATACGGCCGGTCGAAGAGCGTATGGATTTTCCTGCGCTCTACGGGCATCCCCGTATCAGTGGTATCCTCCGGCCTTGCCTGTCGCTCAAAGGCTCCGAACGTGTTTCCCAATCGGTCATCCTGCAAACTGAATGAAATTGACGCCGAAAGATTTTTTATCTCCAACGGACTGAAAATGTCCGCACCCGATCTGTCCCAGAAGAAACGATTGATACGCACGCCGTCCTGCTCCTGATAGAACGAATGTGTCGTTGTGATGTCCAGCGACACAGTTTGAATGGGGCCGAAGAGCCCGCTGCCGGTGCTGGTGCGAAACGATGACGACAGGTCGCTCCAACGCAACGAATCTTTCGCGACATCGACTCCGGTGGAAAAGTTCAACGAGAAGAGGTCGCGCTTCACAGACGTTTCTTCATCGCCGGTGCGAATCTGGAACAGGTTTCCCAGTGAGAAACTCAGGCGTTCCGAGAGTCCCTTGGGAGTTCCGCCGTAAACGAAATTGCCGAAACGGTCATATTCGTATTCTTCTCCGGACGGAAGCGTGGCCGTTTTGTAGTAGCCCCATGCTTCATCGGAAAAATCCGGTCGGTAGCTGAACGAGATGCCGGGGTCGAGAACGTGGCGGAAGTCCGCGCCGATACCGAACGGACGCAGGAACGTGCCGTAGAGTTTCGTTTTGAACGATGTGCTGGCGTTGAAAATGTGCCGCGCAAAAAATCCGTTGCGTTCTTCAAGGTCGAATGTTCGCCCGGCGGGTTCGAATTCCTGCACGCGCCGCGCCCAACCTTCGGTCAGACTGAGTCGCGGATTCATACTGAAGTAGCGGAATAATCGTGCGGATGCGCTGAAACTCAACCGATGCTGAATACCATCGCGCTGAGACGTCGTCGTAGGTTTGTCGCCGTAAATCCATGTTTGCGAGGTCTTTCCCGTATAGATACTTCGCGGTGTTACGCCAATACCTTCGATGCGCCTGCTTTTTGTGTAAGCCATCGAGTTGAGCATCGACGCGGAGTAATCATACGTAATCGCGCGATACCACGGTTCCTCTGCGCGAGAACGGAAGGTTGTACGGCGAGCTCCTTTTGGAGGTTTCGGCCCCGGAAAAAGTTTGCCGCTGCCGTGACGAACAGAAAAATTCGGCAGCGATGCACGCCACGTGTCGTCTAACAAATTCTGCTCGTGATGCAGGTTCAGCGATATGGACCAAGGAGAATCAGGCCAGCGCCGCGTTAGCGTCGCGTTCGAGTTCAGCGATTGACGAAGGCGCTGAGTAGTGGTGGCGTAGCGGTCGTTATAGGAGCCGTCGGACGCGAACGATCCGGATACCGTCAGTTTCGTATAGGGATCGATTTCCTGATTGTGTCTCGTTTTCAGAGCCCAGCGCCGGTTTTGCGTGCCTTCGCTTCTCTGAGTATCGAACGAAAATTTAGCATCGCCGCTCAATTTATAACGCACGGCGTAGCGGTAATCCACATGCCCCAAAAAACCGAAGCGCTCGTAGTAATCGAACAAACAAGCAAGATCCATATAATCCGACGGCGCCCAATAATATCCGAAATGGCGAAGAGAGCGACCCTGATGTGCGCTTTCGCCGAAGGTTGGAATAAGGATTCCCGACTGCCGCCCTTTGCGACTGGGGAAGACACCGTACGGAAGTACTCCGACGGGAACGTCTTCGAAATACAAATACACAGGGCGCGCGACGACTTTGTCTCCGACGATGACTTTCATTTTCGTAGAAGAGAAATGATAGTGGGGACAGTCCGCATCGCAGGTCGTAAATTCGCCGCCTCCCACGATAATTTCTTTTGAGGACAGCCGTTTGAAACGATCACCGTAGTAGTAGCCGTCCATATATTGCGTCCGGCCATGTTCCACGCGCCCTTTCCGGGTTTTCATATTGTAGGCGATGGAATCCCCGTGAAATTGCTCCGCGGCTTGACGGAAATGAGGTACACCAATGATTATGATGGAATCAATCTCAGTAGCGGCGCTGTCCGCCCACAGCGTATCGCGCAAGGGCGCGGCTGTCAAAAGCTGATTGGTCCAGTCCACTTGGATGACTGCCGCCTGAATCTCCATGTCTTTATAACGCACCGCTGCATTGCCGATGAGAGTCGTGACGCGATTCACCACATCGAAGTCAATCGAATCGGCGGAGTAGAAGACAAGGGTATCCACTTCATCTTTCACCGGAGCCGCCGAAAGCGTGTCCGTCTGAAGCGAGTCGAGCGCGGCGCTGCTGTCCACCGGCAGCGAATCCTGCAACGCGGTTTGGACGTCCTCTGCCCGGCCTGCAAGTGTGATTGCAAGGCAAACGATAAGTGACGCAATTACCCTGTGAGCTGACACTCGAAAGATTGCTCCCACTGACTTTGGGCTCCTACGGAAAGTTCCCATCGAAAAAGCAGCGCGATGCTCTGAAAAACGCGTTCAAATCCTCCTTCGGAAAGCGAAACACTCTCGACAGGGCAGCGCCAGATTTCCACCGGCTGTTCGAATGAAAAGGAAGCGGATGCGCCTTCATTTTCATCGGTAAGAACGATGTTACGCACGTCCGAATGCCGCACCGTTTCATTCAGAGGCCGCTTCTGAATCGCGCTTCCGGGAATGGTGAAATGATGATGCGGCGAGTTGCCGGAAAGCAGTGACAGATTCCATTCGACACCGAAGGGAATATGCAATGGAATGTCCGAATGATTCCGCACGCGGTATTTGACAGATAGCTTCTTTGCGCCGGGATTCAGCGAGATGCGCTTGCTGATTTCGACATCATTATCCATCACCGAATCTCGACAGGAGAGCGTCACAAAATCTCTCCCTTTTTTGGCAATGGTATAATTCGCCTGCAAAAAACCGGCGAGGTCGGTGAATTTCCCGTCTCGAAAATCTTCGACGGAAAGCTTCCACGGCAGGAAATGGTCAAGTAGAGCGCGGCGAGGATAGCTGTCGAGATGGAGGTGCTCGGCGATATTTTCTTCTTTCGAAAGCACCTGCTCATGTATCGAAGCGCCTTCTGTGGCTTCATTCGTCGCTTGATGAATGCGGGCGTGATAGCTTTCCTTGCGGCGCGTCAGTGTATTCAAAAACGGATACGTTCCCGCGTCCAATTCAAACAGCATGCCCCCGCGTGCAGGAGCAATGTAAGCGTTGATGGATTCGCTCTCCATCAGAATTTCTTCTTTGCCGTCGCTGTCGAAATCCTGCCGGGAAACCTGTACCCAGTTCCGGTGGTTGTGCACAGCCGCATCGATGAGACGTTCGGACTCGAGCAACTGCTTCCAGACGGCGTGGCGCAGATGCGGTAGATACAGCCCGCCGAAAACGCCGTGCCAATACGGACAATTGCACTGGCCACGCAAGAGAGGCAGGTACCGTTTCTTCGTTTTTTTATTTGATGGAAGCGATGAAAATTTGCGGCTGACGTGTAGCATCTTTTTATGAAGAAGATTCGATTCGTCATATTTCGCCATGAAGTTGCGCCAAAAGCCGCCTTTCAAAAATGGCCGCAGCGTCTCCCAATCCTCGCGCTTTTCGAATTCATGAACGAAATGCTCGAAATCATTTCCCGCTCCAGCCGGCAACACCCATTCGCCCATTTCGAAATACGAGCACGTGGGCAGGTAGGTGCGGCCAATGGGAGGAATTTTGTCGAATGCTTCTCCTAAAGAAATCACATCGAGCCAGTCTTCGCTTTCCTCAAGCGCGGTGCAGAAACGTTCGAGCCATCCTTTTTCATAGACCCATTCGTAGGTACCGGGCCACAAGCCGAATTTCTCTCCGTCATCGGCCATCACAAGAAGCGGCTGCGCGTTCTTATCTTTAAACTTCCGCAGGTAGCTTAGTGTTTCCTGCGGTTCCTGAAAAGGAATCGTGTATCGAAGTCGCTGATGAATGGGGAAGAGACCCACGGGCGC
>CBDVDL010000143.1:0-5291 GCA_965372735.1 uncultured Alphaproteobacteria bacterium
GCGGCTCTCTGCATGACACCTTGAAATACGTTGGCCGTCACAGCCATTAATACAATGGTCATTGTCATGGCGATGGTGAACTCAACCACCGAGAAGCCCGCTTCTTGAGTTTGTCGCCCTCTTTGGATAACCCTTCGACCCAACAGGGATCGTCGTTTCTTTTCCATGGCGCCAACTCCTTTTCCATATCCTCTTTTAATGCTACATATTCGCACAATAACTCACGAGTCTTACCCGTTTTCGATCTTTATCGAAGAAAATCTCAACGGTGATTTCTTTGACCTGTCCTATCGTTACCACTTCGGTCTTATGCCGAAAATTTGGATAGTCATTGTATTCGTTGTAGCAACCTTCTTCACTCTGTATAGAAGTAAAACCTTGGTTGCGTAGATCTTCCATGACTCGACCGGCCAGTTGAATCGCGATATCCTGTTTTTCACTATATCGGTTTGCACGAGCCATAGCGACGAAAGAGCTGACGATAATCAGAAAACCTACTACCAGCACAACCGTCGCGAGGAGAACCTCGAGCAGAGTCATTCCTCGTTCTTTACGTCGCCTTTTCATCTCTGCACCCTTCCTTTCTTCCATCCTACTTTAATGCTTGCGCGAGGCCTACCGAAAAGCCCCACTGATCTCCACCGGATGAACTGACTTGAGCCATCACGTAATACCCATCCGGTAGCAACCAATCTACCCCGAGCAGCGCCTGCGGTTTCCGATCCATATTCGTATAATCCGTCTTCCCGCCGGCACCGGGACGCACGGCTCCCAAAAATTCCACATCCGTTTTGCGCGTCCCAAAAAGAATCACCTGCATCACCCCAACATAAGGCGTGAATTGACCGAACCGATACCCCGCCGTTACAGTCGGCGTCAATTCCTGCCATGCATAGCGGGTGCGAAGAATCTTCGCCTCGCTCACCGCCTCGCCTTCCGCTTGAAATCCGAGGTAGCTCGCGCTCAATTGAAGCTGCCATGGTTGATGGGCGGTCGGGTATCCTAAACGAAAACCGCCGCCCCAAGCCACCGACCAATCCGATTCGAACATTGAATAGCCTTCCGGAGGTTCCGGGAATCGCAGATTGGCCGTTCCAAAAGCCACATCGACATCAATTCCCCGCGCCACGCCAAACGTTGCGCGTAGGATGCCGCGCTGCGTTTCAATCTTTTCCTTCTCCCCTCCCAACGCCAGCTCTGCCGCGTCGGTGACGTAGTGCATCCGTGAAAACTCCAGCGTCATAGCGACGGCTTTGTCGCCCATACAGAAGGACGGCCTGCCGACCAGACCTCCCGCCATCGCCGCCTGTGTTCCTATGATGAAAGCAATAAATAGCTTGATGCGCATTTTTCCTCCAAGAACAATCGGCATTCGTTCTTTATCTTTCCACTCGGCCTTCATCTGCCGAACTCGATGAATCCGGCGGCAACTGAGGCAACAAGAGGAACGTCTCTGTGAACGTCCAAAGGTTTCCGTTCTTTGATTCGACTTCTATCAGGACAGGCGTCGCGGTTGCATCATCCTGGGTCGTCAGGTTGTTGAAGAAAGACATCGTATATAAGGTATCTCCTGGACACCCGATGGTGAATTGACCGGGATAGGCCGCTCCGGCACTGGCACTGAAGCGTACGAGAGATTCCGAATCGATGGGCCAGTGATTTCCTCCTTCCCAGAGCTCATATAAAATGATGGCATTCTCACCAATATAGAGCGTGCGTTCATTCGGATCTCCATTCACCGTCGCCTCAAGAATGCGAATACCGTCATAGGGCGCGGTAAAGCGCACGCCGCATGTCGCCCAGACGATGGCGCTTTGATTATTCTGCGTCTCGCCTTCTGTCGTCACCAGAACCTTGGCGATTCCGTCGCGATCCGGAGCTCCCCAGCAGTTAATCTGTCCGCCCAAATTCGGGTCTTCGAGAGTGTTCCACCAGCGATCCAATGTCGGCATGGGATTGCCCCCGAAAAGTGTTACCGAAGCGAATCCATTGGCATCGGTAAACCCGCTTGCTGTGGTAATCACACCGCCCGATGCCGTGAAATAGACGGCAGTTCCTTCCGGAACAGGGTTGTTCCATTTGTCGCCGACAATCGCCGTAATCCTCACCGAGTCTCCAACGGCGCTCCAACCGACTAAATCACATGGCGATGTCGCGACTTTGATATGACTCGTATTGAAATAGCCGCAGCCATTCGGATTATAGACATCTTCTATATATGGAGGCCCGGAATAGATAACGATTTCGGTCGTAATCGCGGAAACATCATAAGGCTCTTCTTCACAGATACCGCTGCTTCGAGCCCGAATGCGTACCGTTCCCGAACGGAAACCGCTGGTATAGGAAACGCTGGCTTGACCGTTGATGGTCGGAATCGAATCCACGGATGATAGAGAGCCCATCGAATCGGGATGCGTTATCGGTTGAGAATAGATATCGAACCAGACCGGCGTACCGTCAACGACCGGATTGTTGCTGGCATCCTTTATAGTGGCGGTAATCAACAGCGTCTCATTGCGCCCGCTTTCCCGCACACCGACGGAATGCGGATTGTATTCCATCTCGACACTCCACGGACACCCCGGCACCAGGTAAACCGTATAGTTCGCGGTTCCCGTACCGGCGGTCGCCGTAATCTGAGCCGTCCCTGTTGTTTGTGAGGAGAAAGGAACCTGAACGGTTCCATTTTCACCGGTGGTGCGGCTTTCTGGAATATTCCCGATGGTGGTTTCGAATTGCACTTCCACGTTCGAAAGTAGATGTCCGACAGCATCCTTTACGGTAGCGTATATCGTGTCTACCGATATGCCGTCCGCCTTTAGAGTGTCACTTTGAGCCGACAAAAGAACGACCACCGCCGGACCAACCGTATAAGTGACTTCGATGCTGTCACGGGCAGAGGGATTTGCTCCCGCCCATGCCAGTACTTCCACCGTATCGGGGTTCGTACTGGAAGTCAGGATACTCGTGGCGACTCCACCAACGGTTGTGCGGAGATTTTCAAGAGAACCCGAATTGGGAGGAATATCAAAATGAATCTGCGTTCCATCCGGGACAGGATTACCTCCCTGGTCCGTTATCACGGCCGTGATTACAGATGTCGAAACATTATCTGCAAGGATAATCGTAGGATTCGCTGTGAGATTCAAGTGCGTCGGTGTGGACTCAGCAAAGGAAACCTGCACCGTATCGATTAATCCAACTCCATAACCCGCAACCACTCGAGCTGTGCCGGTTGCCGTTCCGGATGTCAGTGTCGCCGTCGCGATACCGCTGCTGTTCGTCACGGCTTGATTCGGCATGCTTCCCAGATTGGTTCCAAAAAAGATTTGCGCGCCTTCAATGGCCACGGTCGTGCTCGTTTCAAAAAGCTGTACGCGTATCTGCGATGTCGAATGTCCATCGGCGACAATCATCTCGGGAACGGCGCTGCACGTCAGCGTCACTCCTTGCAAGGATATCCACGTCGTTGTGTTGGCGTACTCGATGAGAGCTTCGATTTCCGTCTGAGTATCTTCCGTTACTGCAACGCTTGTATAGGTCACTATAGCGGTTCCGTTCGTGTCCGTCAGCACAACCGACGGCGTGATTGTCCCTGCGCCAGAGAGAATCGACAATGTGACCACTTCCCCCTCCGTCGGCCATCCGCCATCATCGACCACATATACATACAGCGGTGTCGATGTCAGACCGTTACCCAACAGCGTGGACGTGCCGGGCGCAACCGTAATCACTTCTCCCTGAGTGGAAATCATGCTAACCTGAGTCATCGCTCTCAGTGTGTCGCCATAGTGAGCCGTGATGTCGGCGAGACCGGCGCTCGAACTCGCTTGGAGCGACACCGTCGCTACGCCGCTGCTGTTGGTCAGTTCTGTTTGCGGAATCGAACCGAGTGTTGTGGCAAAGATAACACTGACGCCTGCCAGCCCGATGTGAGAGGTGGTTTCGTGGACATGAGCGCGAACTTCCGTCATCGTTTCTCCGTCAGCAGGAATTATCTCATCCTGAGCCGTCACGCTGATGGTAACACCGCGCATCATTATCGTCAATTCATCTTCAAAACCTCCGGCGGACGCCGTTACTTGCTGGGTGACATCCGTACTGGACGCTCCACTCCGGAAAACGGACAATGCCATCCCCAAACTATCCGTCACAGAAAGTTCCGGAGTAACGCTTCCGATTCCAATACCTGCCTCCCAAGTCACCGGGACACCAAACACAGGGACCCCACTCCCATCCACTGCGAACGCTCGCAGAGTTGTTTGAGCAGTCCCATCCGCCAGAATGGATGTTTCATCCGCTTGCACGAGAATAGCTACAACATCCGGAGCCACGAACTCCACCTCTCCGTATCCCACCGCCGAGCCGGATAGGGCTGTTATCGCTGAAAGTCCTGTTAATCTTTCTGTTTGAAGAGTCGTTACAAAAACGGATTCCGTATTCGTATGACCTTGATTGGGTGACACGGTTCCCAGACTTGCTTCAACGCTGACATTCACGCCCGCTCCGACAGGATTTCCATAGATGTCCTGCACGGATATGGTGACTGTCGTTGTGCTGATTCCATCAGCCGGGAGAGAAGACAATCCCGGTTCAACGACAATTTGAGCCGCCTGACCGGGTGTGTAGGTTACATATTTGGCATCGGAAAGACTTTCCACAGAAGCGGCGACGGTATCAATTCCTGCCGTCGTTGATGATGTCAAAGTCGCATAGGCATATCCATTCGTTGTTGTCGTTGCATAGACTGACGCCATCGGATCATCACCGGGTCGCACAGGGCCTCTCAGCATCCGGCTGCCGCTACCTGAACGCGTGCGAACAGTTCTTTCCATTCTCCGGCTCTTCGGCCTTTCCAATGGAGTCCAGCCGGGAACTTGCATCGTCGTCCCTCCGCCGCCTAAAACTCCCAGATTTGATGTAAAGGTTACGATGGTTCCATCCGAAGCCGGTCGGCTTTCGACGTCGAGCACCAGCGCGGTAAGCTGAGCATTACTGCTTCCATCGGCGGGAAGCTGCACCGGCATCACAGATAGAGAAATGCTCGCCGCAGGTGTCGGCATCAGGTAAATTGAAATCGAATTTTGTATCGTCGTATTCGAGGCGGTGATTGCCGCAGGGCCGGAGGTTAAACCCGCCTGATAAATCACCTGCACATGACCTTCCGCGTCAACGGTCGCGGATTGAGTGATTGTGCCTTCGGTGGCTTCAAAACTTATCGGTGTTCCTTCCGGCGCCGGATTTCCGAAACTGTCTTCCGCATAATAATCAATCGTCTTTGTTCTGAAATT
>CBDVDL010000144.1:0-5277 GCA_965372735.1 uncultured Alphaproteobacteria bacterium
CTCTTCCATATTTGCAGGATTGATCTCGATGCGAAAAACTACATCGAAAGGACTGGCGAATTCATGTACCGGCGAAATGGTTGACGCAAGCTGCTGCCATGACAGCCCATTATCGGTCGATTTGAAAATGCCATCGCCGGTGAACTGCGGCACTCGGCTGTTGATTGAACGGGAACCGCTGCCCCTGTACTCGCCGGTACCATAGTACCAGATATGCGTGTGGCTTTCGCGAGTATCCTGAACTAGACACGTCACACTTGGAGTGACCGCCAAATCGGTCGTACGGCTCCACGTGTTCGCGCCATCCTCAGAGAACCACATCCCGCCGGTAACTCCGCCTGCCAAAATCCGGTTGTTATCTGCCACATCCACAGCAAGGGCGCGCGTCCGCCCACCGATGTTGAATGGCCCTCGAAAAATCCATTCCTGCTCATCGAGGGCTCTGCCGCCAACCGGCAGTTTCTTTGCAAAAGCGAGCTCGCGGCTACGGATACCGCGCGGAATTTGTCCCGTAGCCGGATCGCGCAGGCGGTACCATTCGTATTCACCGCGTCCTCTGGACTTGCTCTTATCGCCGATGGAAAGCGGCTGCGGAGGCACGTTCATCTGAAATGCTTGAGTCAATCCGTC
This sequence comes from uncultured Alphaproteobacteria bacterium, assembly GCA_965372735.1. Classification (GTDB taxonomy): domain Bacteria; phylum Electryoneota; class RPQS01; order RPQS01; family DYHQ01; genus JAUXGA01. Next base: position 631 of record CBDVDL010000144.1, read on the forward strand.
TGCTTTCGGCAAACGATCGTTCTGCGGAAGCAACAATATCGCTGCTAAAACAACCATTAGCGCCGCCGCGAAAACAAATACAATAATCCCGTATGGTTTCATGGGTCTCTCCTTTTCGGTACAACCGAAAGTTGTCAAATCATCTACGGAAGTGACGTTCCTATCTTTAGAAGATACTCCCCGCATTTCAAATATAACAAACTCTCGCCGGAATCACAATTCCTTCCGGTAGTGTTCAATACAAATCAATGCCCGTCACTTCATGGAACAATGGTTCTGACCTTGACCCTCAATTGCTTTTATACTATATTGTGCCTATCGAAATGCCTCTTCCTTTTCTGCTATGCAAAAATTTGAAGTGAACCATGACTCCCAAAACCAAACCGCACTTCACCGACAGACTGGTCGATGCTCATGCCGAGAAACCTCGAACAGCCGTTGTTACAGCCAATCAGGATGAAGAACAACGCTTCATGAAACATGTGAGCTCGAGAGTCATCGGCGCAGGCTTGGAACTTAAAACGCCGTTCGGAACGAAACCTTTGCGCTATTTCGATTTCATCGCGTCAGGTCGTTTCCATCAGGATATCGAAGACGAGCTGACCGAGCACGTCCTGCCTTACATGGCCAACACACACACATCATCGAACTTCACCGGCCAGCAAATGACCGACTACTACGAGTATGCTTTTAAACGCATCGCAGGCTATATAAATGCTTCAAAGGAAGATGTGTTGATACCTGTGGGGAACGGTTCGACCGGCGCCATCAACCGCATGATTACGGTGCTGGGTCTGCGCATTCCCGACCAGCTTGACGAAGCCTATCAGTTGTCGAATCATATTCCGCGCGAGCGGCGACCTGTGGTGTTTCGCTCGATGATGGAACATCATTCCAACGACATCGCGTGGCGCGAAACCATCGGCGAAGTGGTCTATGTGGATTTCGACAAACAGGGACGCATCAGCGTGGAGAATTTGGATGCGAAGCTCTCAGAATACAAAGACCGCTCATGGAAAATCGGCACCTTCAGCGCGGCTTCAAATGTAACGGGAATCCTGAATCCTTGCCACGAATTGGCGAAAGTCTTGCACCACCACAATGCGTGGGCGTTTTTTGATTATGCAGCGGCAGGGCCGTATGTCCATGTGGATATGCATCCGGTAGATGAACCGGAAGCTTACTTCGACGCGATTTTTTTCTCGGTGCACAAATTCCTCGGCGGGCCGCGCACGCCCGGGCTTTTGGTCGCTAATCGGAAGCTATTTACCAATCGCATTCCCGCCGAACCGGGCGGCGGAACCGTGCTCTACACATCGCCGTGGGATCATCGTTTTCTTTCGGGAATTGAGGAGCGCGAAACAGGAGGAACACCGCCAATCGTGCCGTCGATTCAGGCGGGATTGGCGTTTGATTTGAAAGCCGCTTTAGGGCCAGAACGCATCGAAAGAATCGAGCAGGATTATCTACAGCGAGCACTCGATGAATGGACGCGCCATCCTGATTTGCTGATTTTGGGTCTTACAGAAACGCGCCGGTTGGGAGTCGTCTCGCTTATTTTCCGCGACCTGCATCACAATTTAGCAGCGATTCTCTTCAATGATTTATTCGGAATACAGGTGCGCGGCGGCTGCATGTGCGCAGGCCCCTACGGACATCTGTTGCTGCATATCGAACAGGAACATTCTTCCGGAATCCGTCAAAGCCTCGCGCAAGGACACATCGGCGAGAAACCCGGCTGGGTGCGTATCAGCCTTTCTCCGACAGTGACCGAGGAAGAATTCCAGATTCTCCTCGAAGCGGTGGATTATATCGCGCGTCATGGCCGCGAATATCAAGACCGCTACGAACTCTGCGATGAGACAGGGGAATGGGCGTATAAAGGCGAAACGTAAAACTCGAAATGTGATATTCTAAGCGAACTGCCGTGCGGCACTACCAGACCGTATGTTCGCCGTGGTGGGTATGTCACCCGCCCGGCGTGAATCCATAAGTTTGCTTTTAACAACAAGCCTGCAAGCATCGTGCTTACAGGCTTTTTTACGGAGACAAAAGGGAGTGATTGTCCTAAGAAGGATAGAACTACCTCAGCAGCACCATCTTTTTTGTCACGGAAATATCTTGCGTTTCCAACCGGCAGAAGTAAATCCCGGACGGCAACTCCTGCGCATCGAACGTGATGACTCGCGTTCCCGGCGCTAAATGCTCGCTGCTCATCAACGTCCGAACTTCGCGCCCCATGATGTCATAGATTTTCAAAGTCACATCGGCCGCTTCAGCGATAGCAAATTGGATTTGAGGAGATGAATTGAAGGGATTCGGGTAGTTCGAATAGAGCGTGATTTGCGGCAACGCCACAGAACGAGAAGGACGCGCATTCAACAGTTCATCCCCTTCAATTGAAATAAGCGACGCAGCGCCATCCCAAACAAAACCGATGTGCAAATGACGTTCTGTATCATCATAGAAAGCGGCGGAGTCGGATTCCAGAAATTCTGTCATCGTTGGTACGAACGCTAAAGAGTTCCCGGCAATCTGTACCGCTTCAGGTTGTGTTGCCACGCGGTGCAATTGGAAAGTCATCTTCCGCAAATCCGGCGCGCCGGGATAACCGTGGTTATCGCGCTCGAGGTGAATGCTAATATCATCTTCGGAAGCATCGCCCTGAAACGCAATCGTCTCATAGCTGTCCATCGTGTAAGCATCGGGAGTTGTTCCATCATCATTATAGAGGATGCCGTCTGAAACAGGCACGCCGGGGTCAGGGTAATAGTGTACGATTAATGTGTCGGTAGCATAATCGCGCGTTGTTTCAAAATTCCGTCTCGTTGGAATAAAACTGCCTGCTTTTACATAGAGCGGAATGGTCTCGAGCGGCGCTTCCGCAGTAATCCAACGGTTGCCGATATACGCCGCGTCATTCCAAAAATCAATCCAGACTCCACTGGGAAGATAAACGTCCCTCGTGGTCTGACCCTCCTGCAGGATGGGAGCGACGAGCAATGCCGGGCCCCATAAATATTCATCGTGCATGTTGGCGACAGCTTCATCCGGTTCCTCGAAAAACAGCGGTCGCGCGAGTGGCGTTCCGGTCACCGAGTTTTGCCACGCCAGCGTATAGTTGTAGGGCAGCAATTCATAGCGGAGTCGAATGTAGTCGCTGACAATATCTCGCGTCGCCGGATCCCAGAAAATCGGTTCCGTCGGAACTCCCGTTCCGTGAGCGCGCATGACCGGAGAAAATGCGCCAAATTGCATCCATCGAATGTAAAGTTCGGAATTCTCCGGGCCACAGTCAAAACCGCCAACGTCTGAACCTGTGTAAGCGACACCGCTCAATCCCATGCTGAGCATGATAGAAGGCTGCGCCTGTAACCCTGAGAAAGTCCTCTGCACATCCCCCGACCACGGAAACGTGCTGAAGCGCTGCATCCCAGCGTACCCGGAGCGGATAAGATTGAATAAGCGTTGCTCCGGGAAATTCTGACGATAACGTTCATAAAGCAGCTCTGCCCATAGCAACGAATAGATATTGTGAATTTGTGCTGCAGAGCCCGCATGATGAACCATCTCCGACGGATGCAGCTCGGGTTCACCAAGATCGCACCACCATCCCCCCACTCCCTGATTGACTAAATTCGCGTAAAAATTCCAAAACCAGTCTCGTGCATCGGGATGTGTGATGTCCAAAAGACCAGCCGTTCCCGCCCAAAAATCCGGCATGATGACAGGGTTTCCAGCGGCATCGGGTGTGAGGTAGCCATTTGCATAAGCCGTCCCGAAGTTCGAAGATGTTTCCAAGATATAGGGTTCCGTGATTAGAATTGTTTTCACGCCCACCGAATCGAAGTCCCGAATCATTTGGACGGGATTGGACCATTGAGAATAGTCCCAGTCCAAATCTCCCATCTGCCCCCAGCCAAACCAGTAGAGATCAAGAATAATCGCATCGAGTGGAATATGTTCCGCGCGAAACGTGTTTACAACGCCCCGCGCCTGTGATTCATTTGCATAGCCATAGCGCGATTGAAGGTAGCCGAGCGCCCAGCGCGGCGGCAGCGGTTGTCTGCCGGTCAATCGGGTGTAGGAGTCGAGAATATCCGCATAGCTGTCCTCCGCGATGAAGAAATAGGATAATTCCCCATCGCTCACGCCGTATTCAAACACATCGGACACGCTGTGACCGATATCGAAAAAACCGGGATACGTATTCTCGAAATAGATTCCGTAGCCTCGCGACGAAACAAGAAAGGGAATCGTAATATTCAAATTGGCTTCTTCCCAACCGTAGCAGTAGTGTGGTGCGTTGTAAGAGTTCAGCTGCTGCCCGCGGAGATCAATGTCAATCGCTCTTTCTCCTCCGCCATAGAAATGCTCGTTATCAGCGATGCGAAACCGATTCCCACGCACTTCTCCTTCCCAGAAGAAGCCACTTTCATCCGACAGTACCGTGATTCCATTCGAAATGTATCGCAATCGCACCGGATATTTCTGAACTTCGACGGATAAACCATTCAGCGTCAGCACCAGCATAGAATCCTGTACCGTTACATTCCATACCACATTTTGCGGCTCCAGCACAACGACAACGGAGCTATCCGGTTCAACGACTCCGTCCGGATAAAGAGAGATTTCTACGATATGATT
>CBDVDL010000145.1:0-5268 GCA_965372735.1 uncultured Alphaproteobacteria bacterium
GTTGTCACCAGGAGCACCGCGCCGTTCTTCGCATTGACGAATGCTTCCTCCAATGTGACGCCTAAGCGACTCATGTCACCCGGCATCCCTTGGTGGATATGAGACATCAGGGTGCTGTCAGCTCGTTGCCAGTCTCGCGGCGCTCGGAGGGTCATTCCTCCCACCGCGACGACTTCACCTAATCGAGTAGAATCCACCGAAAAGTCAAGTTTTTGATAGGGCCCGGGAGCTTGTCCTGAACTGCGGCAGGAAAGAGTTAGGGACAAAGTGCATGTGATCAGAGCCATCGCTATCCATGTGCGATGACGCTTACTGGAATGCAGACGATTAAACAACGAAATGATAGTCAATTCTTGGCAATCCATTTCTCAACTTGGCAGCCAAAGTTCTCGCGCGCTTCGAATAGCGAGCCCATCAAACCTAATATACGGCAGTTGTGCCTCGTTGTCAAGCCAAATTCTATAGAAAGTGCAACAAGGACGCGTTATCTCAGAGATTAGTTCTTTAAGACATCCAGCTCCTTGCCAACCTTCGTGAAGGCGGCGATGGCGCGGTCGAGGTGTTCTTGTTCATGCGCGGCTGAAATTTGAACGCGGATGCGCGCTTGCCCTTTTGCGACGACCGGGTAGAAAAATCCGATGACGTAGATGCCTTCGTCCAAAAGTTGCGCGGCGAATTTCTGTGCCAGAGGCGCGTCATAGAGCATAATCGGGACAATCGGATGGACGCCGGGTTTGATGTCGAAACCGGCCGCCGTCATTTTCTCGCGGAAGTATTTCGTGCTCTTCTCGAGTTTGTCTCGAAGGGCTGTGGTTTCTGTGAGAAGCTCGATGACTTTCCGCGCGGCAACCGCGATGGGCGGCGGCATGGTGTTCGAGAAAAGATACGGTCGCGAACGCTGGCGAAGGATGCCGACAATCTCTTTGCGCGCTGACGTAAAGCCGCCCGCCGCGCCTCCGAGAGCTTTGCCGAGTGTGGACGTGATGATGTCAATTCGTCCCATCGTGCCGGTGTGTTCGTGAGTGCCTTTGCCGTGTTTGCCCATGAAACCGGTGGAATGGCTGTCATCGAGCATGACCAGGCTGTCGTATTTCTCGGCGAGGTCGCAGATTTCGGAAAGCTTGGCGATATCGCCGTCCATCGAGAAGACGCCGTCCGTGGCGACGAGACGGAAGCGAGCGCCGGAAGCTTCTTTCAATTTTGCTTCGAGGTCGTTCATGTCGGCATGAGCGAAGATAAAGCGTTTCGCTTTGGAAAGTCGGATGCCGTCAATGATAGACGCATGATTCAAAGCGTCGGTAAGGATAGCATCTTCCGGGCCCATGAGCGTCTCAAAGAGTCCGCCGTTGGCATCGAAGCAGGAGCTGTAGAGAATCGTATCCTCCGTGCCCAGGAAATTCGTCACAGCATCTTCGAGATCCTTGTGCACCGTTTGGGTTCCGCAGATAAAGCGAACCGATGATAAGCCATAGCCCCAGCTTCCCAGCGCATTTTGTGCGGCTTTAATCACCTCCGGATGGTTGCCGAGTCCCAAATAGTTGTTGGCGCAGAAGTTGAGCACATCGCCTTGTTTTACCTTAATTGAAGCCCCTTGAGGCGTGAGGATGATTCGTTCATCTTTGAAGAGCCCGGCTTCTTTTACGCCTGCTAATTCTTTCAGCAGGTGTTTTTTCAGATTTCCATACATGGTTTGTTTCCTTAATTTTTTATCGCAATCTTACGGGAAGAATCATCATTTGAATGCCGTGGAAAAGCAGGCGCCGCTGAATGGAAAGCGCGGTTTCATTGTGCAGCAGACGATTCCAAAGAGTATCGCGCCAGAAAAGGAGCCGCGCGGCAAAAAAGACGCTGTTGGAATAATCCTGTCGAATTTGCAGGCACATCTTTTCCATTTCGTCAAGATAATCGATGGCGGCTGAGAAGCGGCCTTCGGTTTTGAGTCCATAGCTGCGCGCGAGTTTGACATAACGTTCGACTTCGTTCTCGGTCGCTTTCTTAAGTTCTTCGATCTCGTTGGCGCCTTTGAAATGGCCGGTGTCGATAGTGCCGACGGAAAGGAAGACATATTGTTTGAAGCGGAAAGCGAATAGCCGATGGATGTTGAGCAGGACATGAATGCCGACGCCGCTGAAACCGGAAACAAGCACCACCGCCGTCGGTTCCTTCGCATCCAACTTCTGAGGAGTGACGGGAACCTCTCCCATCGGAACATCCTTGAGAATCTCGTCGACTTTTACCAGTTTTCGCTTCACGTCCTCATAATGTCTTCGAATAATAAAGCAGAGAATCACCAGACAGCCCGTTATGGTAATAATCAACCAGCCGCCCTTGAAAAATTTAAGCGAAACGGTAATCGCGAGTGTCACCACCGCCACCACAAATCCCGTCGCATTAATCGCCAGTCGTTTTTTCCAATCCGCTAATATCTTGCGTTTGGAAAGCCATAAACGCGACATGCCGAATTGAGAAAGAGTGAAATCCATAAAGACGTTTATCGCATAGAGCATGACGAGCGTTTGGACATTCCCCCGGGCGTACAGGATTAATGCCACAGCCCCAAGTCCCATCAGAATGATTCCGTTTTGCGTTACTAGCCGCTCAGAAAGGTGTCCGAAACGGTGAGGCATCCATCCATCCTCAGCCATATTCGCCAGAACGCGCGGGCCGGCGATAAATCCCGTTTGTGCCGCTACAAAGAGAATCAGGGCTTCGGAGACCAGCATCACCCAGACGATTCCCTGGCCGATTTGCCATCCGGCGATGTTCCATGTGCCGACCATTTGAGAGAAAAGAACAGCGTTGAGCGTTTTCCCTGCGATGGGGCTGACATCAAAGAACAGGAAGTTGAACATCAAAGCCGCCGCCATGAAAGCCAAAGAAATTGCCATATAGACCATTGTGCGCTTGCCCGTCTGAATTCTTGGCTCTTTCAGAACAAGCATGCCATTGGCTACCGCTTCGATACCGGTCAGCGTCCCGCAGCCCATACTATAGGCTCGGAAGATAATTAAAAGAACAAAGAAGAATCCATATTGATTGATTGCTCCGGCGGTTTCGCTGACAACGGTTGTACTGACGGCGGTGATATCCGTCAGGTGAATCACGAGGCCATAGAAGAGAAGACCGACATGAGAAACGACAAAGATCATGAAAATCGGCAGCAGTGTCAGAACTGATTCCTTCACACCGCGCAGATTGAGCAGTACCAGAAAGACGACGGCGAGAATCGCGATGGGGACGCGAAAGATATGATATTCACCGGGGAATAAACTAAAGAGCGCGTTTGCACCCGCCGCAACGGATACCGCAATCGTCAGCACATAGTCCACCACGAGCGCCGAACCGGCAATGGCGCCCGCACGGGGACTGATAAGTTTGGAGGCGACCAGATATCCGCCTCCTCCGGTGGGGAATTCTTCGATTACCAGCATATAACCGCGAGAGATTACCAGAATCGTTCCCGCGATAATGATGGCAAGAAAAGGAGCCAGGAAGGGGAATTCGCGGAGAGCGAGATAGGCTTCTTCCGGGCCATAGCAGGCGGAGGACAAGCCGTCGGCGCCGAGTCCGACCCATGCGAAAAAGGCGATGAGCGACATATTGTGAAAGACACGTGGGTCGAATGGATTTCGCGCTCGCCCGATTATCGTCTGTTTGACACGAGAAAACCAGCCGCCATTCAGAAGATCTCCGGGAAGATAGTCATCGTCGCCGGGAGCCATCCCCGGAGGAACGTCTTTATTGTTATAGCGGTGAGTGGAGTTTCGTGAAGCTTTGCGTTTGGTCATGGTGGCTATTTATCGCCGCAGAGCCGGCGCTGTTATCCGTATAATTTGCCTTGGCGATGACGAGCGGTTAATTTCTCGAGCATATCCTGAGTCATCGTATCCAAGTCATAGCTGGGCTGCCAACCCCATTCTTTCCGTGCGGCTGAATCATCAATGGAATTCGGCCATGAATCGGCAATCGCCTGCCGGAAATCCGGTTCATAGTCGACTTCAAATTCCGGAATGTGTTTCTTGATAGAAGCCGCCAGCTCTCCAACCGTGAAACTCATCGCTCCAAGATTGAAATCCGAATGGTGTTTCAGTTTCGAGAAGTCGGCTTCACCCAAATCAATCGTGGCTTTGATGCAATCGGGCATATACATCATCGGCAGCTTCGTTTCTTCCTTCACGAAGCAGGTGTACCGTTTCTGCTCGACGGCTTTGTAATAGATTTCGACAGCGTAATCGGTGGTGCCTCCGCCGGGAAGTGTTTCCGCGGAAATGATTCCCGGATAGCGCAGACCACGCACATCAAGCCCGAACCTTTGGACATAGTAATCGCAAAGCAGTTCTCCGGCGACTTTCGTCACGCCGTACATTGTGGTCGGCTTCAAAACGGTTTCCTGAGGTGTGTTGTCCAGAGGAGTGCCCGGTCCGAAAACAGCAATGGAACTGGGAATAATCAGCCGCGTCATTTTATGCTTCAAAGCAAGTTCGAGGATGTTGTAGAGGCCGTTCATGTTCACATCCCAGCAGAGTTGCGGGTTCTTTTCGCCTACCGCTGAGAGAATCGCCGCCATATGAATGATGGAGTCGATGTTATATTTCTGCACCATTTCTTTGACAGAGTCGGGATTGGCTACATCGATAAAATGAAAAGGGCCTGAGTCCAATAACTCCTTTGAAGGCTTCGTTTTGCGTCCAGTTGCGACAACATTTTCGGCTCCATAGCGCTCGCGCAGCGCCAGCGTCAATTCGGAACCAATCTGGCCGACAGCGCCGGTGACCAGAATCTTCTTCATTTTTTTTGTCATGGATGTCCTTTATGGATAGGTTTTTAGGTGGTTTGGAATTTGAGAAATGGAGTGCCGGAAGGTGACTATATAAGCCTCGGTAGAGGGTGAATAATGCCGTGATTCACTAAGGAAGACGCGGCCTAAATGTAATAAACAATTTCAATTTTGTCAAGTGTTTGAGGGTACATACTCAGGGATGTTTCCGCTCGGCAACATGGCCTGAAATTGCTTGCTGTTTCAAAGCGGCAACATGGATTCCCAAGGTGTGGTGTTTCGAGCAAACAACATGTTTTAAGGTGGTTAAAGCTTGATTAGAAATCTGCCGATAGACTGAAAGAGAGTGAACAAGAATCAACCACATATAGGACACGCCATGGAATTAGAAAATTTTGCCTGTCCAAACCCAACATGCCTGGATTTCAGCCGCACAAATGCCGGCAATATCGCTCTGTACACCCAGTACGGACGAAAACAAGTACGACTAC
>CBDVDL010000146.1:0-5222 GCA_965372735.1 uncultured Alphaproteobacteria bacterium
GCTTCTTGAAATCCCTCTTCCTCAACTTGCAAGCCGTATTCACGAGCAATTTGAGTAGTCAGATCGACTGGAAACCCGTGCGTATCATAGAGTTTGAATACTTGGCTCCCTGTCAAAGGAGGAGAAGGTATTTCCTGCAAACGCTTCAGGATTTCTGTATAGTCGATAGTTGTAGCCGCAATAGCGGTTTCCAGCGATTTGAGAGCGGGAGCAAATCCTCTGAGCATTTCTTTGTACTTCTGTTGAATTTCTTGTATGGGTTGAAGGGCCATACCCATTCTCTTTCTCACCTCTCGAACAGGTTGAGTCATTTCGTACAATTTTCGTTGTGCTTCTCGGATAGGTTGCGCCGTCTGATCAATTTCCTTTTGCATCTGTAAGAAGGATTTCAGTGCTGGCTGCTCGAGTATCTTTCGGTATTGCTCGTATAAAGCCGTTCGTTGACTTCTAATTTGCCCAGCTATCTTGATAGCTTTTTGAAGAATCTCAGGGAAAACACTATAGGCAGAGGAGTAGGACTGATCTCTGTATCGATCGGCAAGTTCAATACCGCGGTCGAGTGTTTTTCCGAAATGTTCTTCTTCGGCTTTGATGACGAGCGATGCGTGTTGGTGGCGAGCTTTCAATTCAGGAAAGGTGTCGCCCATCTGGTCAACGAGAATCGGAACGAGTTTATAGATGAACGGTTCGTGCATGTCCAGCTTGAACCCCTTTAGCGAGGCACGCCGCAGAATGCGCCGCAATACATAGCCGCGTCTTTCATGACTGGGCATCGCGCCATCGCAGAGCGCGAATGTCAAGCAGCGCACATGATCAGCGATGACGCGGTGAGGAGTTCCGCCTTCACCGGAAGTGTAAGCTTTTCCGGAAAGCTCCTGAATTTTTTCCATCAGCGGCATAAAGAGGTCTGTCTCGTAATTGGAGCGCTTGCCATCTAAAACTGCTGTGATGCGCTCCAATCCCGCTCCGGTGTCCACATGTTTCTGTGGAAGCGGTTTGAGAGTTCCGTCCGCCTGCCGATTGAACTGGATAAAGACGAGATTCCAGAGTTCGATATAGCGCGGGGAGCCGGTATTAACGAAAGCATTCGGGTCGTCATCGTATTCGGGCCCGCGGTCGATATGAATTTCCGAGCATGGTCCGCATGGGCCGGTCTCGCCCATCTCCCAGAAGTTATCTTTCTTGCCGCAGCGCAGGATATGGTCATGGGCGATGTCTGTTTCTTTGCGCCAAAGTTCTTCGGCTTCGTTATCGTCTTCGTACACCGTCGCGTAGAGTTTGTCTTTCGGCATTTTCCAGACAGCCGTCATCAATTCCCACGCCCAGGCAATCGCCTCGCGCTTGAAATAATCTCCGAAACTCCAGTTCCCGAGCATCTCGAAAAAGGTATGGTGATACAGGCTTTGCCCGACTTCTTCCAAATCGTTGTGCTTGCCCGAAACACGGATACACTTTTGCGTATCTACGGCGCGGGTGTAGTCGCGCTTTTCCCGTCCCAAGAAAATCGGTTTGAATTGATTCATCCCGGCGTTGGTGAACAGCAGTGTCGGGTCGTCCAATGGAACGACGGACGCCGACGGCACAACCGTGTGTGCGCGCTGTTTGAAAAATTCGATAAAACTATTTCGTACTTCTTTAGATGTCATTTTCTGCTTATTGTTTTTGATGTCGGACAGGCAGAGCCAGCCCGTAGATAGGAAAACTTTTATTCCTGCGTGTTATCGTTAAAGGCTGTTTTTGCTTTTTCGATGGCTTCGCGGATGGTTTCCCAATTATAACCGCGCCGAGCAAGATAAGAACTCACGCGTCGAAAACAGATTTCCGGTCCCAGACGCGCGCACTGAGTCCATTTTTTGATGGCGAGCGTTTGAGCGGATTCAATTTCTATGTCAGTGGTGACGCATTCGGCGACGATTTCCTTGGCAATCACCGGGGAGACTCCGCGTTGTAGAAGTTCGCGGATGAGAACGTGCGCTGCTCGCGGACGTATTTCCAATCGTTGTTCGATGAAATCCCGGGCGAAGCTGCGGTCATCGATAAACTCTCTTTCTTTGCACACCGACAGCGCCTGATGAATCGCAGCCGGTTGGAAGCCTTTCTCGCGCAGTTTATCGCGGAGATTGCGTTCCGAGTACGCGCGATGCGACAGCAGTTTTAACGCAGCGTTCAGCGCTTGTTCAGCGCTCGTTTTATCGACGTGTCGAGCGTTCATCGCGTAGAAAGAAACCGATTCGCAGCAGGATAACCGACGCCGGCCCGATGGACCGCCTGCCCACAGATTCATCCAGTCCAAAATGGTAGGCGACATCCGCCATGACTCCGATGCCATGCGGCGCGCGTCCTTTGAAGCCTGCGACAATGACGCCGACGGGAGCTTCACCGGTATATTCCCGGATGGTTTCACCTTTATCATAGGTCGGCCCGATGCGTCCCGCTTTCACCGCACCCTGAGTTGCGGCGAAATCCACGCCGCCGCCGAAAAAGAGTTTCGGAAACGTCAGCGTATGCATCAATACTCGCGCGCCGATTTGAAATTGTAAATAGTGGCTGTTGAGTGCTCCCGTTTGTCCTCCGGTGATGTTGTCCCAATAGAGAATTGATGGCGCTATCCAGATGCGTCGGGATGTTTCGAAGTCGAGGCGCGCACCCACAACATATCCACCGCCGGTGGAAAAATCATTGGAGGAAACGAGTGCACCGTACTTCGGCTTCTCAGAGGCGGCATATCCTGTAAAAAGGACAAAGTCGTGCGCATGAGCAAGGTTAGCAAGCGCCATGAACAGAATCAAAAACAAGCTGCGCACGTTGGTCATCGTTTTTTCTTTTCGCTGCGCTTGGATTGCGGTTTGGGATCCGCGCTCGTCATGTCCTCGGAATCGGAAATCGTAAAACCTAATTCCGCGCGCAATTCGGTTTCCAATTTCTTCAGCAAATCCGGGTTTGTATTCAGAAGCTCCACGACTCGGTCGCGTCCCTGCCCCAAGCGTTCTTCGCCGTAGCTGTACCACGTGCCGCTTCGCTTGATGATGTCTTTTGCGACGGCGAGGTCGAGTAAATCTCCGGCGCGGGAAATTCCTTTACCATAGATGATGTCGAATTCGGCTTGCCGGAAAGGCGAAGCCACTTTATTCTTCACGACTTTCACGCGGGTTCGGTTACCGATAATCGTGTCGCCGTCTTTGATGGAAGCAATGCGCCGGATTTCCATACGAATCGTGGAATAAAATTTCAGCGCTTTCCCGCCGGTGGTCGTTTCCGGATTGCCGAACATCACGCCAATCCTCATACGAATCTGATTGATGAAAACAAGGGCTGTGTGCGAACGGGCTACCGTCGCGGTGAGTTTGCGCAGCGCCTGCGACATCAGCCGCGCGTGAAGCCCCGGCAGGGAATCGCCCATGTCGCCTTCGATTTCGGCGCGCGGCACGAGAGCCGCCACACTGTCGACAACGACGATGTCGAGTGCGCCGGAGCGAATCAAGGTCTCGGCGATTTCCAAACCCTGCTCACCTGTATCCGGCTGTGAAATGAGTAAGTCATCGAGGTTGACGCCCAGCGTTTTCGTGTAAAGCGGATCCAGAGCATGTTCGGCGTCAACGATGGCGGCAAACCCTCCGCTTTTCTGAGCCTCCGCGACAAGATGAAGGGCCAGAGTTGTTTTACCGGATGCTTCGGGGCCGTAGATTTCCGTCACGCGACCTCGCGGCACACCACCGATTCCGAGAGCGGCGTCCAGTGAGAGCGAGCCGGTAGGAATAACGGGGATTTTAACCCGAGCTCCCTCTTCACCCAGGCGCATAATGGAACCCCTGCCGAACTGTTTTTCAATCTGACTTATGGCCAGATCCAGCGCGTGTGTTTTTTCGGTCGTTTCCGTTGCCATTTTTATCTCCTAAGGAATTAGAATTTCTATTAGACAGTCCGTCCTGTTTCCGCGTAGGTTTTCAGGCGCTCGAGATTTTGTTTTAGCGCGCTGCGAATCATGCCTTCGCCGATGGTTTTGCTCAAGAGTTTCCCCACAAGTCCGACGGGTTCATACTTGCCGGTGATGAGCAACGTCGTGCGTTCGGTGCTCTCAGCTTCGAGGCGGTAAGTCAATTGGACACCTCTGACTTTCTTTTGCCAGTTTGCGGTAATGCCGCGAGGGATTTCCGTGAAGAAATTCGGTGCGTCGCAATGCGTGACTTCCGTTTGAAGCGTTTGGATTTTCTCATTGATTTCCAAGCGCACTTTGCGAATTGTCCCGACTTGAACTGGTCCGGTGGGTTCGTGCGCAAGGTCGCGGATATTCGGCGACCAGAACTCGGTTTCCTTCGCCTTGCTGATAAGCTCCCACACTTTTTCCTGCGGTGCTTCGATGGTTACACTGATATGAATAACAGCCATTCGTTCAGTTCTTCAATTCGACGCGCATCTGCGGGCGATATTCCGCGCCGGATGGTTTTAAAATGCTCTGCATCAGCAGGACTTCCGTCACCTGCACGGGTTCGCTTTCCAATTTGTAGTCGAGAACAGCGCGGGTGATACGGTCTTTACCTATCGGTTCTTTGATGCGAGCGATGGTCAGGTGTGGAGTGAAATCTCTTTTCTCTCTCGGGAAACCGAGAGGTTCGATTTCTTTTTCCACGCGTTCTTGCAGTGTCAAGAGAGACTTACCGCCGTTCAAGCCCGCCCAGTAAACGCGCGGGCGGCGCGGAGTCGGAAAACATCCCGTGCCTTTCATACGCATTTTAAACGCCGCGGTTCCTTCGCAGGCGCGTTCGAGCGCAGCAATCACATCATTGATTTTTTCATCCGGAACATCACCCAGGAATTTCAACGTCAGGTGCATACTGCGCGAGTTCGTCCATTTGACCCCACGCCCGAGCCACTCGATGGAACTTTGTAATTTCTCCAGCGCGGTTTTCCATTCGTCCGGTAAATCTATGGCGATAAAGAGGCGCATATTTGATGAGATAATTATCTAAGACTATGTGTTTAAAACACTTACTTCAATCAAGAAACTTCTCTTATCGGAACATAATCCGAAAATAGTTCGTTAAACTATTGACAAAGCCAATTTCGCAAAGTATGTTGCAAGTAAGCAGGTAGGCGCGGGAATTACTGTAGGTCGCCAAACGGCGGCAGTCCCCTCGGGGATGGGATCCTACAGCCCGGGACCTGTTTTATTTTATTAGACAAGATAAAGAGATTAGTCGAAGTCGCGAACCCACTTGAGCAGT
>CBDVDL010000147.1:0-5218 GCA_965372735.1 uncultured Alphaproteobacteria bacterium
CTCCGCCTTCTCGAGATTAACGTCACGGAAGACATCCATCGCACGACTGAGCTGCTTCATGACCTTAATATGGAACTCCTGAATTTCCGCCCGTCCCGCTTCCGAGAAATGACATCCGAGCACCCTCTTCTTTACGACCAGCGGACGCAGGTTCTTATCAACGACATCGCCGATATGTTCCAACTCCAAAACCGTGTGCAGCATCTGGAATGCCTCATCAATACGTTCCTTGGCGATACTCTGGCGACTGATCTTCGTCAGATACTTTATAATCTCTTCATAGAGAAAATCAACTTCTTCCTCCTGCTCATGTATCTTATCTATCGCAACTCCCCGTCCATTGAGGAAAGGCTCGATAATATCTTTGACCATCTTCTGCACTTTCCCGCCCATACGAAGCACTTCCACTTTCGCCAAGCTCAAAGCCAGCGACGGCGTGGAAATCAGACCGTATTCCAGATGCTTAATCTTGTAGGGAGACACAACCTCCGGCTCCAGTTTATCCGGCAGCAATTTGTAAACAATCGTTGCCATCCATCCCAAAAACGGAAGAAACAAAATCGTCATTCCCACATTGAACACCGTATGAGCGTGCGCGATCTGCCGCGGGAGATTGCCGGTTAAACTGCTGATGAAATTCGCATAAGCTGGAATCCACCCGATAAAAAGGAGCACTCCAATAACTTTGAAAAGCGTATGAGCCAGCGCCACACGTTTCGCTTCACGCCCCGTGGTAATGCTCGCCAGGATCGCGGTGATGCACGTGCCGATGTTAGCTCCTAAGAGCAACGGAATACCGGCTTCAAGCGTAATCAAATTCTGCTGCGCCATCGCAATCACGATTCCCGTGAAAGCGCTGCTGCTCTGAATCAATGCGGTGAAAACCGTTCCTACCAGTACTCCAAACAGAGGCATTTGCAGCGACGTCATCATCTCGGTAACCGGTTCATAATTCCTAAGCGGTGACATCGCCTCCGACATCATGTACATTCCAAAGAAAAGCATTCCGAAACCTAAGAGAATATCTCCAATGTTTCGTATCCGGTCTGCTTTGGAAGAGATTCTCATCAGGAAACCGACCGCCATGATAATCAGGGCGACATCGGTCAATTTAAAAGCGATGAGCTGCGCGGTGACGGTGGTGCCGATGTCCGCTCCTAAAATCACTCCCAATGTCTGAACGAACGTCATGAGCTGCGCTTGAACGAACGAAACCAACATGACGGTCGTCGCCGAGCTGCTCTGAATCACCATCGTCACAAACGCACCCACTAACACACCAATGAACCGGTTCTTTGTCAGCCTCTGTAAAATCGAACGCATCTTGTCGCCGGCGCTCGCTTTCAAACCATCGGACATCTTGTTCATTCCATACAGGAAGAGCGTCAAACCGCCCAAAAGCCCGACGACCAGCAGGAAAACCCAGTTGGATCTGCGTGCATGAGCATCGAAGAAGATTTCGTCACTTGCCCCGCTGACGCTGTGAATCCGGGCGGAGATAACATACACTCCTTGTTTTGACCCCAAACGGATGTTCGTGCGCGCAAATCCGTGGGCATCCGTCAGCACAACTCGATGTTCGATGCGTGTCCCTTCGGCTTTCAAAGGTTGAGAAATAAGCGAGAAATAGACCAGCCAACCTCTAACGGGAATCGTCGAGTTTTGAACCACGCGAACAACCAAGGGACGATCAAGGAAAGCTCCCGCGCGTGCAAATTGACCATCGCCGGAAGCATCCTGTCCTGCACGAGTCTGTGGCCTGATAAGGGTGACCGATGCCGAATCAATCGCAACTTGTTGCTGTGCCGCGCTCGCGCCCACCAGCAAAACAAGACAGAGGAAAACTCCAATTATAATTTTTAAGTAAGATTTGTGCAAAATTCTCCTTTTTCGTTTATCCCTTGTATCGTGAAAAGGTATTATATTAAAGAAAAGGATATCGGGTCTTTCCCCCGCCCCTGCAGGGGCGGGGGAAAGATGGGCGCGGCAGACCGTCTTGTCCCTTGGTCACCAAAGACCGGTTGTAGCAGGGTCGTCGTGCCCATATCTTGCCAACATCCCGAACAGTTGCCTGGGACACCAAGCCCGTATACAAGGCCGGGAACGCAAGAAAGGAATCCAACATGAAAACAAAGTCTGAACGCTTTATCGGCATCGATGTCTCCCAAGATTATCTCGATGTCGCCGACTCACAAACCCCGTCCATCGCGCGAGTCGACAACGATCCCGACGGAATCGGTAAGCTCATCGAACAGCTCGTGACGGAGCCGCCCGCCCTGGTCGTCTTCGAAGCCACTGGCGGACTGGAACACACGCTGGCACTCGCCCTGACCGACGCCGGCGTGCGCTTCCGCCTCACCAACCCGCGCCACGTCCGCCGCTTTGCCCAAGCGACCGGAACCTTGGCTAAAACCGATGCTATCGACGCGCGCATCTTGGTCGACTTCGCTCAAAAGGTCAGGCCTGACGCCCGTGAATTGGCCGAACCCTGTCGGCGCGACTTAGCCGACTTGATGAGCCGCCGTCGTCAATTAGTCACCATGATCGTCCAGGAAAAAAATCGTCTGCGCAGCGCGCCCGCCCCCATCAAAAAACGCATCCACGCGCACCTAAGCTGGCTCCAAAAAGAGCTGGAGCGCGTCGATGACGACAGTCAACATCTCCTACAGGAACATGCCCCGCTTCAAGCCGAAAGTGATCTGCTCCAAAGCGTCCCCGGCGTTGGACCGGTGCTGAGCAAAGCTCTCTTGACCTTCGTGCCGGAGTTGGGTCGTATGGATCGAAAACAGGTCGCCGCCCTCGTCGGCGTCGCGCCGCTCAACCGCGACAGCGGGCATTACCGTGGCAGGCGTAGTTGCTGGGGAGGACGCGCCTATGTCCGGAATGTGCTGTGTATGGCCACCCGCGTCGCCGTCCAGTTCAACCCGGATATCAAAATCTTCTTTGAACACTTGACCGACGCCGGAAAACCCTATAAAGTCGCCCTGACCGCCGCCATGCACAAGCTCCTAACGATTCTCAACGCCATCGCAAGAACTCAACAACCCTGGCAAGCTCAAACAACGACCATAAGCTAATTCGAAAGACAGTTGCTACAATATAATATATTTTGAAGCATTTCACAATAACCGTTCCACAGGGAAGTCCCTTCTATCCGAACCTGTCCACCATTAAGCCATGGCGGATTCCCCGGTCGCTAAATGTCGCCGAATCTAAGCTGAATTTTCTTAAAATGGTGTAGATAATACCGACACCTGCCAGAATCACGTCTGCTCTCTTGGGTTGAAGTCCGACGATAAATTTCCTCTCTTCGATGGTCTTCGAACGGTAGAGTTCCATCTGGCGCTCGATCTCCGCGAGGGATAAGACAGACCCTTGAATGACATCCGGCTCATAGACGGCGAGTTGATGCAACACAGCTCCCATAGTTGTCATCGTTCCTCCGATGCCAATCAATGTATCCGGTTTCCCGTCTAATTCAAAATCCGCGAAAGCTGCTTGGACAACGTTCAGCATCATCGCCAGTTCTTTCTTAATCACCGGATTCGAAATCAAGTATTTCTCAGTCAGTCCGGCGGCTCCGATGTTGATACTGAGCTTGCGCTCAATGTGCTCTCCTTTTGCGAAGATGAATTCGGTGCTCCCACCCCCGACGTCGAAAATAACGAGTCTGCCTTCGGAAAGGCCGATACCGGATTTCACCGCAAGATAAGAAAGCCGGGCTTCTTCTTCTCCCGGAATGACCTCAATGGTCAAGCTGCATTCGTCCTTGACCTTCTGCAGGAAGTCGCCGGCATTTTTCGCCACGCGCAGGCACATGGTTCCCACAGCCGCAACTTGGGCGACGCCTTGCTTTTTTACCAGCGCTATGAAGTCTTTCAGCGCACGGGCGGTACGGTCGATGGCTTCAGGTTTCAGTGACCCGGTCGCTTGAAGCTCTTCCCCCAGACGCGTCATTTCAACTCTATCGATAACCGCTTGCCAATGACCCCGCTCATCTTTCTCGGCAATATGAAGCAGGATCGAATTGGAGCCGACATCTATCGTCGCATACTTTGCCATAATTCTCGCTGTTTTATTTCAAGACCTCTCCGAGGATGTTTTCGTGCTTAAGTATCAGAAAATTCATAGGATGGATAAACAATATAAAGCATTTCGCACAAAAAATCAATAGGGAAAGAGTTGCGTACGTCCTTGAAAAGCACTGCTGCATGTAAGCGTATTTTGGATGACCTCTCTTTTGAGAAGCTACGCGCTTTCTGGGTTTAGTCCCAAACCAGATTTGATTAAGAGAAAGAAATACTGTTTAATAATATCAATACTTTGTGAGTAATCTGGCACGGTTCGTGCGATGGACGTTTCTCTTGGAAATCATGACATCTTTTCGAGTGGCTTCCATCGGCATTTCCTTGCTCTCGATCCCGGCGAGGAAGCAGCAGAGACCGTTGACCAAAGGAAACCACGAGCATTCATATTGGAAAGCTATTGTTTTTAAAATAGTTAAGAAGAAGAAAAGACCATTTAAGCAATTTAATTTATTTTGTCATATCTATTGACATTCTGAGATTTCGGTTTATATTTACTATGCTAACCGAATGTTAAGCTACTGGGTCAGAATCATTTGAAAATTCAACTGTGAAGAAATATTCAAGCGCGAATCAAAACTTTTGAGGTGAAGCATGAAAAAGGGTTTTTTGTTTACGGGCTTATTCATAGCCATCATCTTACTCGGCTGTTACGTGCTGCTGGCCGACAATGTGAAAGAAGATGTCGACAGCACGCTAATCCGATTGGGACTCCGAACCGCTCAACCTATCGCGCAACCTGCGCAGCCGGAAGAACCCGCTATAATCAAGACAACTCCTGCAGAGAAAAAAGCTCCCGTGGAGAAAGAAGCACCTGCAGTGAAGGAAGCTCCTGTGGAGAAAAAAGCCGGTACGATAGAAGAGGAACCGGCTAAAATTCCGGAACCTGTCATCGACTGGCCTTCGACGTCAGCGTGGGGTCCGGCCCACGTTGCCAAGCCTGCTGTGAGAAAAGCTGCCGAAAAGGCTCCGCAGGCAGAGGTGGAAGCATTCCCAAGAGCCATGAGCAAGAAGGAACGTATCGAAGTGCTTGGCCAGAGAATTGATGAACTCAAGGAACAGGGTTTGGAGCACAGCGACCTCTGAAATGAATTAAACGCCTTGCACGGCGGCACGACACCGCGGACACGAGG
>CBDVDL010000148.1:0-5200 GCA_965372735.1 uncultured Alphaproteobacteria bacterium
ACGCTGGGTGACCGGCTGGAGTTATCCTGTTGCGCTCGGCGTAGGCGTTCTTTTTTCGACGCTTTATCTTTATTCGGGCGGACTGCGTTCGGTTGTGCGCACGGACGCGCTTCAGTTTTCAGTCATGTACGGCGGCTTTGCGGTGATGGTGTTGACGCTGTACGCGCAATTCGGCGGCCTGCCGTATTTGAAAGCGCACGTGCCGCCTGAGCTTTTCACGCCCACCGGCGGGCAGACATTCGCGGCGGTTTTCGTCTGGTATTTCATCGCCTCAACGACGCTCATTGAACCGGCTTTTTACGAACGCATCTACGCTTCGTCCTCGCAAAAGACGGCAACATGGGGCATCTTTATCGCCATCGGTTTCTGGGCGTTGTTTGATTTCATGACCACAACAACGGGACTCTATGCGCGAGCGTTGTTGCCGAATATTACAGACCCAACCGTTGCCTTCCCGGAACTGGCTCGGCGCGTCTTACCGGTGGGTTTGTTAGGATTGTTTTTGGCGGGACTCTTGGCGACCGTGATGTCCACAGTGGACAGTTACAGCTTTATCGCGGCGGGAGCTTTCGGACGTGACTTATTATGGAAAGGCCGAGCCAATCGGCACCCGTCGGAAATTCCGCGATTTGTCCGCATCGGGCTTATCGTTTCGAGCGGCAGCGCATTTCTTCTGGCGTTGACTACGGAATCAGTTGTTTCCCTGTGGCATGCCTTGGGTTCAGTCGGAGCGCCGGTGTTACTGATTCCGATGCTCAGCAGCTTTAGCCAAAATTACCGCTTCCCGAGGCGCTGGGTTCTTTGGGCGATGATTTTATCTGGCGCGCTGAGTCTAATCTGGATTCTGCCTCCAAAAATCGGCCTGATGGACGGTTATCCTCTGAATATACAACCGATTTATATCGGCCTCGGAGTCTCCCTTACCTCTTACCTTCTCGCCCTCTTGAAAGAAAAAAGGTCCGGAGCATAACTCCGAACCTTTTGAAAAGTTTAAGCCGCCGGGCTTAACCTCTTAAAAATCAAATCTATCGTGTTCACGCTTGGGAGTCGAGAACCGACTACTTGATCATGAGTTCCGGCGGCCTACACTACTAACTATCCCGACTTACAGCGGGTTCCCGCTGTTTCGCAATCTTTTCAATTTCTAATCTCCCCCGCCTGCGGGGGGAATACCTTTCATCGCCGAGCCGGGTTCTGTATCAACTTCAATCCACCTTATCGTTGAATCAAATCCTCAACCCTTGATTATCCGATAAATTAAACTCTAACCCGGCCGGAATTTCAATTATTTCCAAGGAATGTCGCAAGCAATGCAGAGGGCGCGGGAGATGAGAGCAGTGAGGACAGGTTCTTTGTAGTCGGTGGACCAGCGACGGCCAGCGGTGCGGATAACTTCGGCGCTGCCCGCGCGACCGGCTTCCTTGAATCGCTCTTGAGAAGGGGGGGAGTTCTTTACGATTTCTTCGGCTTCGGAAAGTCGTCCATAGCGAGGCAGCGCGCTGCCGACCGAAATGCGAGCATCATCGAGTACGTCGTTGCCGCTGACAAGTACGGCGACCGACACGCGCGAAATCGCCAATGCTTGACGACGACCGAGTTTCAGAAATGAAGTTCGTGCGGTTGGAGGAGGAGAGGGAAAATAAATATCTGTGATAAGTTCATCGCGCTGCAGAATCGTTTTGTAGGGCGCAAGGAAGAAGTCCATCAGAGCGACTCTGCGCTTTCGTTTGACGCTCTGGTACGCGAGTTCCGCGTTCAAAGCAATCAGCGGCGGAACCGTATCGGCGCAGCTTGCCGCGTTAGCGATGTTCCCGCCGATGGTTCCCTGTTCGCGGATTTGCGGTGAACCGACCAGCGACGCCGCCTCCGGCAAAAAGGATGCAACGTGCTGCAGTTCCTCATGCTTCGCAAGTTCAGCGTGCGTCACTAACGGGCCGATGTGCCAGACACCATCCTTAAGTTCGATTCTCTTCAGTTCATCTAAATCACCAAGAGCAACCCACGTTTCCTCCGCCGCGAAGGGAGCCCTTCGTCGCTCGATAAGAAGATCAGTTCCTCCGGCAAGCGGACGCGTGTTCTCATTCATCAGGAGCGCAAGCGCCGCCGCGAGTGTTTCCGGTCGTTCGATGCGGAGCGGGTTCATGGCTGCTCCTTTGTCAGACTCGTGCGCTGACTTTTGCGCCGGAGTTGTTTACCAAGTAGCACTCGTTCCAGCGAAGCGGGAAGCTCCCGGATGCGACGACCGGTTGCGTTAAAAATCGCGTTCACAATTGCGGGCGCGCAGATTTCCGTCGCGGGTTCTCCGAGCGACTTCGCGCCGATAAGACTGAGTGAATCGGGATGTTCTAAAAACGAAAGGTGAATTTGCGGCGCGTCCAAAGCGGTCGCGAGTGTGTACTCGTCGAAATTCCGAAGCTGCGGGATGCCTTGCTCCTGATAGTATTCCTCGAATAAACCATAACCCTGCCCCATCACCACACCGCCATAAACCTGCCCGCAAGCCTGCATGTAACTGACGACTTTGCCGACTTCGTGGCACGCCCAAACATCAAGAACGCGCACCTGTCCGGTTTCGGTGTCCACTTCGACTTCCGCCGCGTTCGCTCCATAGACAAACGCGAAATAAGCGGCACCTTGACCGTGCTCTTCATGCCATGTGGTTTTCGGCGCTTTGAACCAACCGACAGCCATCAATGGTACCGCATGTGCGAAAGCTTTGTCGGCAAGTTCGCCGAAATCTATCACACGTTCGTTGCCTCGCCAGAGAGTACTGTTTTCAAAACGAAAGTCATCAGCGTTCCCACCGTAGAGTTGTGTCGCGAGATGAAATAAGCGATTCTTCAATGTGATGCAGGCGTCGTACGCAGCGTTACCGCCCATAATAGTGCCGCGCGATGCAACCGTCGGGCCGGAATCGGGCACGCGGTCCGTGTCGGTATTGAGAAATTTAATGCGCGAGAGTGGAATACCGAGTTCTTCGGCGACGATGACGCTCAAAGCCGTTTGCGCGCCTTGCCCCATATCGGTGATACCCGACGCAACAATCACCGAACCATCGGTTTGAATCGCGACGAGCGTTCCGGCAGCGTCGGTGCCTTCCGCGCCGAGCGAAACACCGCGGTAGCTGCACGCAAGACCAATCCCGCGCTTGATAGTATTTTTCTTATCTGCGCGATAGCGTGCCCATTTCTTTTCAAAATCACTTTCGCGTGCCACAGTTTCGAGTGCTTCGATAAGCGTGACTTTTCCGGGGAGCTTTTGGCCGGTGGGAGTCGTGTCGCCGTCGCGGTACGCGTTTCGTCGGCGAATTTCGAGCGGGCTTACTTGAGCTTCGTCGGCCAGTTCATCCATGAGCGATTCGATAGCGAAATTCACCTGAGGCGAACCGAAACCGCGCATCGCGCCGGTGTAGTTGTTGTTAGTAAAGGCGGCGCGAACTCGCGCGCGCACCCACGGCACGCGGTAAGGTCCGGCAGCTTGCACCGCAGAACGCCAGGTGACGAACTGGCTCGTCGAGGCATACGCTCCGCCATCGGCGATAAAATCCGCCTGAATGGATTTCAGATGTCCGTCTTTATCGGCGCCGAGCCGGTAGTTGAGTTTGTACGGGTGGCGCTTGTAGGATTCGATGAAGGATTCTTCGCGGGAATTCACCATCTTAACTGGACGGTTCGTTGCAAGCGAGAGAAGAGCGGCGCGGCACGATAAAAGCGTCATCACTTCATCTTTGCCGCCGAATGAGCCTCCCAAAGTCGCCTGAATAATCTGCACCTTTGCCAGCGGCAAGTCTAACACCGCTGCAACCGAGCGTCGTGTTGAAAAAAGATTCTGCACGGAACCCTTAACGACAACGCCGCCGTGTTCCGCAGGCCACGCAACGACCGCTTCTGGTTCTAGATAAGAATGCTCGATATGTTGCGTGCGAAAGGTGCGCAAAAGATTGATGGCGCTATCAGGTGTTTCGCCCTCGCCATGATGAACGGTGTGCTCAAAAAGCAGATTCGAATTCTCATGTACGAGCGGCGAGTCGGCAGTAAGCGCTTCTTCCGGTGAAAAAACTGCCGGGAGTTCTTCGAGTTCGACGTTGATTTGTTCGGCGGCGAATTGCGCTTGCTCGGGAGTATCCGCTGCGACGAGCGCCAGCCCATCGCCGTAGAAACGCACTTTATCATCGGCAAGCACGCGTTGATGTGGCACGATAATTCCGAAGCCGTGCGCTCCGGGAATATCATTCGCCGTTAAAACCGCATGCACGCCTTTACATTTGTGCGCTTCATCTGTGCGAATGTGCAGCACTTTTGCGTGCGGAACATGAGCGCGCTTGACCGCGCCATAGAGGAGATGGCCGGGCGACTGGTCGGCTGCAAAAACAGCTTTGCCGGTAACTTTGCCGAAGCCGTCAACGCGGCGGTTTTTAGGATGGGATTTCATTATTTGAAAATGGATTCGAGTGCTCTTTCCAAAAGAACGCCGGTGACATGCTGGCGGTAATCAGCCGTGGAACGAATGTCGGTAATCGGTGAGACTTCGCGGCGTACGGTTTCTTTCGCTTCCTCGACAAGTTCAGGCGTAAGCTTTTTCCCCTGTAGCAACGCTTCTGTTTGCGGAGCGCGAATCACGGTTGGCGCAACAGCGCCGACAGCAATCCGAATCCATTCCGCAGTGCCGTGATGCACCAGTCCTTGCACCGCCAACATGACTTTGGAGATGGCTTGAGCTTTGCGCGGCCCGAGTTTAAAAAAAGCTCCGCGCTCGCGAGCGTCCGGTACGGAGAAATGAATCGCCACGAGCAACTCCTGCGGCTCACGAACGCTTGCGCCGGGCGCAAGAAAGAATTCGCGAATAGGGATTTCCCTTTTTACTTTTGCGGACTGCAATTCAAGAATGACGTCCAGCGCGATGAGCGGAGGAATTAAATCGCCCGCGGGAGATGCGTTGATGATGTTGCCGCCGATGGTGCCGCGATTACGAATCTGAACGCTCCCGATTTCGCTCGCCGCTGAAGAAAGAACGGGCGCATATTCGTTCAACACCGGACTCTGTTCGATGTCAGCGTGCGTGGCAAAACTACCGATGCGAATGCGGCCGTTTTCCTTGTGAATGCCGGAGAGTTCCTGCAAATTCTCAAGGAGCATAAGCGATGAGAAACGCTCAGGCTCATCCTTGAGCATCACAAGCAAATCCGTTCCGCCCGCCCGCG
>CBDVDL010000149.1:0-5184 GCA_965372735.1 uncultured Alphaproteobacteria bacterium
AATAACTTATTGTAGTTTGGTTAACTTCGCGAATTATAGGGAGGCAGGCAACCTGTCTTATGACCTCTGACAAAGTGAATCTCATTGATTTCCTGACATTTCTTTTTCGCTGGCGGCGTTTTCTGGCGCTTTTCATCGGGCTTATTGTTATTGTGACGGTAATTTTTTCGCTGATTATCCCGTCGCGTTACACTGCGACGTCAACGCTTTTCCCCAGTCAGGATCAGTCGTTGGATATGTCAAGTTTCATCTCGTCAAAGTTAGCGGGTTTGCCGGGGGTTGCAGGGTTTGCGGCTCAAATGGGGTCGCTTCCGGGAGAAATCTATTTGACGATTCTCCGCAGCCGGTCGATGAGTGAAGCAGTGATTGATACGTTTGCCCTGCGGGATGTGTGGAAGATGAACGATGTTCCCATCGAGGATGTTATCGAAAAACTATCTGGCTGTACCAAATTCCAATATGACCTGCGGGACGGAACCGTCACGATTGGTGCGACTTGCCGCGATCCGAAGATGGCATCGGAGATGGCAAATTTCTACGCGCACGAACTCGATCGACGCAATCAGGAATTGAAATCTCAGAAGGCTACTTTCGAGAAAGCTTTTATCGCCGGGCGTTTGGAAGATTCACGCCAACGAATGGAGATTCTCGAAGATAGCATGCGCTCTTTTCAGCAGCGGACAGGCATTTTGGATGTTGAAGAGCAGGTAAAGGCGACCATCAGGACTGCGGCTGAGTTGGAAGTCCTGCGATTAGAGGCGGAACTTGAACTCACGTTGGCCCAAGAAATGATGCCGGCGGATAATCCTTTGGTTGAAGAACTGCAGCGGAAGGTAGCGGGAGTGCGCAAGCAGATGCGCCGGCTTGTGGACCGACATCAACAGGACGCCGAAGATAAATTGATTCTCTCGCTAAACGATGCTTCTATCCACGGCGCGACCTATCTGAAACTTCTCAGAGATATTACGGTGCAGGAGTTTCTTTATCAATTTTTAGTGCAGCAATACGAACAAGCGCGCATCGCGGAAGTGCGCCGCACTCCGACGATGCAGGCGATTGACCGGGCTGTTCCACCGACGAAACGGTCATGGCCAAAGCGCGGCATTATGGTGGTTGCCGCCGCCGCCGCCGCTTTTGTTTTTGCTATCGCTATTGCTTTGATTCTTGATAATTATCGAGCCGCGAATGCGGAGCCGGATCATCCTCAGCACAAGAGACTTCTCGCTCTGAAGGATGCTGTCCGACGCCGAAAGACCAGATAAATCCATCCACCTGAAGAAGGGAGTATCCCCACGGAACACGCACGCGGGCTTGTACGCCGCTGGTTTCACAGTGAGTATGGATTAGCTGTAGCTTTGGCGCTGCTGTTTCCGGCTGCGCTTCTTCTTTTGCATTTCTCAGCAAGGGCGAATCTTATCGGATTGGGTCTTGCGGGTATCCTCGGAGCGGTCGCGCTTTTTCAGTGGCCGATGCTTGGAGCGCTTTATATCAGCTTTTCGCTCTTTGGACGTTTGGCCAGTCTTCTTCCGGGAATTGATACAGCGATTGTCGTTTTAACCCTCGCAGTTTTTACGATTAAGAAGCTGCTCAGCGGCAGTCTCGAATGGCGATTCCCTCCTGCGGCGCGCTGGGCGTTCTTGTGGCTGGCATGGATGACGGCTACTCTTGTGTGGGCAGCCAATGCAAAACCGGGACTGGAAGCTCTCTCATTCTATGTCAAGAGCCTGTTAGTATTTTTCCTGATTGTGGAAGCCGCTCAGAGCTACCGGAAGCTCATCTATCTTATCCTTGCAGCGTTAGGGGGAGCTTTCTTTGCCGTGCTCATTTCCACCTATACAGGCTACCGATTTTTTTTCAGCGGCGCTGCCGGAGAACTTTCTCAATACGTTGCCGTGGAAACAACGCGACTCTATGGGCTCTGGTTTGATCCGAATTATTTCGCGTTGGCTCTATTGGCGCTCATCGGTGTGTCGTTTGCTCTATGGCGAACTCGATTGAAATGGACAACGAAGCTCATCGCGGTGGGTGGCTTTGTCGCCGTAGTTGTGGGGATTCTTGTCAGTCTTTCGAGAGCAGCGTTGCTGTCGGCTTTTATTGCACTGCTGCTTTGTCTCTGGGCGGAACGCAGACGCCTTCGCCTTTTCCTTCTTATCGGCGGCATCGTCACACTTCTGCTGATTTTGCTTCCTATTGGACTTATGGAACGTGTCGAAACTCTGACCTCCGGCATGGGAGATGCCTCGCTTCAGAACCGGGGACGGCTGCTGAAAGGAGGAATCGATATGGCGATTGACGCGTTTCCTTTCGGAGTCGGTCTTGGGAATTACTACCATCATTCGCTGTCCTTCGTTAAAACGAGCAAGCGGATGCTCTCTCATAACAGTTATATCGATGTTATCGCTGAAGGTGGAATCATAGCCCTTTTTCTCTTCGGCGGTTTTGTTCTATCACTTTTCAAAGCGACAAGAGCTCGACGACATCGATTTGACAAAGCGGCGATGACAGATAATCTTGCCATCGGACTGCGAATCAGTTTAATCGGTTTTCTCTTGGGAGCGACGTTTTTGAGTGCGGCGATGTTTGTACCTTTCTGGTGGCTGGCAGGACTCATCGCAGCGAAACTGGCGTGTGATCAGGAATCTAAGGAAAATGAAGCGACTACCTTGGCTCCTATACGGTGACATGGAACCCGGCGGCGGGGCGCATCGTTATTTCAGCGATGTGCTGCGTGCTTTGGAGCCGGAGCTGTGGCCGACTTTAATCGTCTTGCCGCCTTCGTCGGTTAGTGCTGAGATTGAAAAAACCGCTCGTGATATGAACGCCAGCGTGTTGCCTCTGCGCGTTAATCGTCGTTTGGATTTACCCGCTTTTCAGGCTCTCAGGCAGGAGGTTCGGCGGCATAAGATTCGCCATGCGAGCCTGCAGCTTTCGTCGCTTTTCTGGGGGAATAAGACCGTTTTTTCCACGTTGCGGTGGGCGGGAGTAAAGCACATCGCCATCACAGCACATGCGATTGATCCACCGGAAGAAACTGCTGTCAAATCCAGATTGCGTCGGATGGAAACGTGCTTGTTTGGTCGCTTTGTCACCGACTGGATTGCATTGGCGCATTATGATAAGCAGATTTTCCAACGTCTCGGTGCATCGCCTGAATCGCAAACACTTCTTCGCCCCTGTGTTTCTGATTTTCCTGTCGAAGCAGCTCCGGATTGGGAAGAGTTAACCCGAAACGGCAGCGCGAGAGGTATTGAACGCTGGATTGGTTTCGTGGGTGTTCTGCGGTGCGCTAAAGGGATTTACGAATTACTCGAAGCCTTCGCTGCTATCTCGAATGAGTTTCCGGATTGCGGGCTCTTTATCGTCGGTGAAGGTGAGGAGCGAACGAGTCTCGTCCAGAAGTGTTTTGCATTTGGGTTGATGCCACGGATTATTTTCACGGGATACCGCTCGGATGGCCGCGCGCTTCTTAAATTATGCGATGCTTGTGTGCTGGCGTCCCACACCGAACACTATCCGTTCGTCCTGCTGGAAGCAATGGCGGAGGGAGTTCCTGTCATTGCCACATCTGTTGGAGCGGTTCCGGAAATGCTGGGCGACGGAGCGCGAGGCACGCTTGTTCCACCGAGAGATATTCCGGCTTTGTCCGAGGCGATGAGAAAGGTGCTGGGCTCGAAAGATGAGACGCATGAGTCTGTGGAAAAAGCGCGGCAATTCGTACGCGAAACCAGTTCGCCTGCTCAATTTCGCGAAGGTCTGAAGACTTTTTATCATCGGTGGCTGGAAGGGGAGGAGACCATTCGTGCGGATCGGGATTGATTGCCGTTTTCTCAGCGGTCAGCGTTTGGGAGTCGATAATTATCGCTATTTCCTGACGCAGGCAATGCTGGCCGAACCGCGAAAACACGAAATTATCTTCTTCACAGACCGCACAGGTCTGCCGCCCGAGTTTGGAGCGCTTGACGTCGAAACGGTCAAAATCAATCTACCCCTTGTA
Organism: uncultured Alphaproteobacteria bacterium; assembly: GCA_965372735.1. Taxonomy (GTDB): domain Bacteria; phylum Electryoneota; class RPQS01; order RPQS01; family DYHQ01; genus JAUXGA01. The sequence goes on from CBDVDL010000149.1 coordinate 3,995, forward strand.
ATCTGGGAGACGTTTGGCGTTCCCGGAGAAGCATCAAGGCGAGGGATTGACCTTTTTCACTTTCATCGCCATCATATTCCCTATCGACGGCCTTTCCGCACGGTGACAACCGTTCACGATATCGCGTACTACTATTTCCCTCAGATGTTTCGGCTCCGGCGGCGACTGATGCTAAAGCGCACGATTGCCCATGCGGTGCGAGTCGCGGATCGAATTATTGTGCATTCGGATTCTGCGAGAGATGATTTACAACATTTGCTAAAGGTTCCTTCTCATAAGATAATAAAAATTCCCAGTGGATGTGATCCCGGATTTACATCAGAAGATTCCCATTCAGAGCACGCAGAATGGCTATTTCAGAAAATGAATCTCCATGAAGGATTTATTTTATCCGTGGGAGCGTTGCAGCCTCGAAAGAATCTCGCACGACTGCTTGATGCTTACGCCGGGCTCGAAGAAAATCTAAAAGAGAAGTATGCATTATTGCTCATCGGGGGGAATGAAGGGGAGTTGACGGCATTGCGGGAGAAGTGCCGCGTTCTCGGGATTGCAGACCATGTTATTCTTCCGGGTTTTTTGCCCGCGCAAGAGCTTCGTGATATCTACCGGCGAGCGACGTGCTATATGTTTCCCTCTTTATATGAAGGGTATGGATTTCCATTATTAGAAGCGATGGGGAGTGGATGTCCGGTGGGAGCATCGAAGGTTTCGTCTTTGCCCGAGGTTGGAGGGGATGCTGTCCTCTATTTTGATCCTAATGACATTAAGGATATACAGAAAATTTTACAGCGCCTTTTAACGGACAAACAGCTTCGAGAGCAGCTTCGAGCAAAGGGGCTGCAGCGAGCACAGCTTTTCAGTTGGGCACAGGCGGCGAAAGCTACACTGGAGCTTTTTGAAGAAACCGTCGAGGGAGTTCCGCGGGCGTCGTGACGTTCGCATTCCGGGCTTTTAGGTTATATTGATGATGTCCCAGCGCGCCAACTTGCGCTTTCTTATTTTCTTTCTTGACGGAATCGGATTAGAGCTTGCTTTCTATGCAACGTTTTATCTGCGATTTCGCACGGGCTTTTTTGTCAATCCGGTTCATTTCTATGCTCTCGATTTATTGCTGCCGAGTATTGTCCTCTGGTTGTTTTGGATTTTCATCGGCGCCTTTTTCGACCTCTATCGTTTTGATCCGGTACAAG
>CBDVDL010000150.1:0-5157 GCA_965372735.1 uncultured Alphaproteobacteria bacterium
TGGCTTTGCTGATAAGCTATCATCTTGATCAATTCAGAAGGGTCAGTTAAATTTGTCTTTTTGCGATTTCCAATGGCATGCCTCTCAAACGAGATACATTATAGTGTACCAATATTATTCAAGACAGGTCGGATATTCTCTTATCCGGGCATGCGGGACGCATGCCGCGGCGAATGAAGAACTCGCCGAGCCGGATTCAGCACAGGTTCACATCTGCCAAACAATAAACTACCGCGCGTAACCCGGCCGGAATTTTCATCCGCTTCTTCTTCAAATAGGCTCTAATTGACAATGCTTTGAGAAATCCGTATTTTAAAGCCAATGCGACTTATCTACGTTATTGATAACGTGGAACTGAGAAGTGCGCCTTTTCGTTTAATTTTTGATGTTTCATAAAAGCGGCAAGCTATGAAATCCCTTCCACTGCGTATCGCGCCGTCGATGCTGGCGGCTGACTTCGGCAGGCTAACCGAGCAAATCAGCGAAGCCGAAAAAGGCGGCGCTGATTTAATTCACTGTGATGTCATGGATGGCCTTTTTGTACCGAATCTGACCTTCGGGCCTGAAGTCATCCGCACTCTCCGCAAGGCAACGGATGTCCCTCTGGATGTCCACCTGATGATTGTAAAACCCGAGCTTTCGATACAGGCCTACGCGGATGCGGGTGCGGCGATTATCACCATCCATCAGGAAGCGAGTGTGCATCTTCATCGTACTCTGACGGAAATTCGCCGAATGGGAATTCAGGCGGGCGTTGCGCTGAATCCATCCACGCCCGTATCGACAATTGAACCCGTTCTTGAAGAAATCGATTTGCTCCTGATAATGACGGTCAATCCGGGATTCGGCGGTCAGCAATTCATTGAGGCTTGCCTACGCAAAGTGGAAGAAGCTCATGCGCTTCGCGAGTGTTCCGGTCTTGGGTTTTCTATCGAGGTGGACGGCGGTATCGAACCCGCTACGATTGGACGCGTCGCGCGCGCGGGAGCCGATACGTTTGTCGCGGGAACAGCCGTCTTCCAAGGGGCGATTGCGAAAAACATCCAGTCTCTTCGGCAGGCTGCACAAAAAGAACGACCATAAATTGAAACGCATCCCCACTCTCTACTCGAAAGTAATCGTATGTTTAAAATAAAATCGTGGGTTGTTGGACCTTTTGAAGTGAATGTTTATCTTGTCTGGTGCACGGAAAGCTTGCAGGCTCTCCTTATCGATCCCGGCGGAGAAACGGAACGGATTCTTGATTTCGCTCGGCAGGAAGGCTTGACTATTCGATATATTCTCAACACGCACGGGCACGTTGATCATATCGCCGAGAACGCTGTGGCGAAGGAGAAAACGGGTGCCGAACTTCTGATTCACGAAGACGACCACCCTATGTTGACCCATTCGGAGCACAATCTCTCTCTTTACTTTGAAGCGCCGGTGGTATCTCCGAATGCCGACAGATTCCTACACGATGGAGATACACTCGCGCTTGGCTCCCTTACTTTTTCAGTCGTCCATACTCCCGGGCATTCACCGGGTTCAATTTGTCTCGTGCGCGACGGGCTTGTCATCGCGGGTGACACTCTCTTTTATCACGGCATCGGTCGAACCGACCTTCCCGGCGGCTCTATGGAAACACTCGAACGTTCAATACGCGAGAAGCTCTATATACTGCCTGACGAAACGGTCGTTTATTCAGGTCATGGCCCCAAAACAATCATCGGCGAAGAACGCCGCGAAAATCCCTTTGTCTGGGGATAAAACCGCACTCATCGAGAAGTTTCTGGCTTACCTTTCGATTGAAGCTAACTTAAGACCACATACTCTCGACAACTACCGGCGGGATTTGAGCCGGTTTGCGGTATGGTGCGACCTTGCCGGATTTAATTTCGACAAAATTACGCAGCAGAATTTACTCGAGTACTTGCAGCAACTTTCCAGCAGTCTTTCTGCGCGCAGCCGGGCTCGGCATTTGTCAAGTCTGCGTCAGTTTTTTCGCTGGCGAATCGTAACTCACCAAGGGAAACGCGACCCGACATCCGGTCTTCAGGGACCGAAGATGCCTTTGCGGTTGCCGGATGTTTTGGAAACCGTTGAAATTGAAGCGGTACTCGGGGCTGTTGCAGGCTCGCAGCCGGTTGCTCTTCGAGACCGTGCGCTTTTGGAAATCGCTTACGGCTGCGGTTTGCGCGCAAGCGAACTGGTGACGCTGTGCCGCAAGGATTTCCTTGAAAAGAATAGTGTGGTTTTGGTGCGCGGCAAAGGCGGTCGCGAGCGCATCGTACCGGTGGGAACTCATGCAAAAAACGCCCTCGAAATCTGGCTTTCGGATGGGCGTCCTTTTATCCGACGACAAAAGGCAGGTAAATTCATGCCGTTGCCTGTCAGCGCGGGAGACAATGTTTTCCTGAACCAGCGCGGCCTGCCGCTGACGCGAATGGGCTACTGGAATATACTTCGTAAATATCTCGATAAAGCCGGCATTAAAAAGAAAGCCTCACCGCATACGCTGCGCCATTCGTTTGCGACACACCTGCTTGAAGGTGGAGCGGATTTGCGGGTTGTGCAGGAACTTTTAGGACACGTTTCGATTTCGACAACCGAGATTTATACGCATTTGGACCGCGATTACTTGCGTGAAGTTTTGCGCACTTTTCATCCGCGAGGATAGATGTTAGACATACAGACCATACTCCTCTTCACGCCCGGTTTTGTTCTGGGCTTGACGTTTCACGAAGTCGCGCACGGCTGGGTGGCGGATAAACTCGGCGATCCGACAGCGCGCCACGCGGGACGATTGACACTCAATCCCTTGCGACACCTCGATCCGCTGGGCAGCTTGATGCTCGTCTTCGCGGGCTTCGGGTGGGCCAAGCCGGTACCTGTTAATCCCTTCAACCTGAAAAATCCCCGACGCGATATGCTTTGGGTCGCTCTGGCAGGACCCGCAGCAAATCTTATTTTCGCCCTCGCTCTCGGTCTTTTCTTCCAACTCCTGATAAAGATTCCTATCCTGAACGCACCAGGAAACCCATCAGCTTTGATGCTGGTACTTTACAGGGGAGTGCAGATCAATGTTATTCTTGCGGTCTTCAATCTCATCCCGATACCGCCACTCGACGGTTCGCGGATTATCGTCGGACTGCTGCCGCCGTCTATGACGTCCGGTTACGAAATGTTCGAACGTTTCGGCCCTTTCCTTTTATTGGGATTGATTCTTTTGGGCAATTTCGCAGGCATCCCGATTCTCCACTACATCATCAAACCCTTCGCGGATCCCATCATGAAAATCCTCCTCGGCTTCTAAAGGTCTCTTACATGCACCGAATCCCTCGCCTTCTTGGATTATTTATCCTGTGCGTTTATACAACGCTTGGCAGCGCCGCTGACTTTGCCGCTTCGGACAGCGCGCTCATTTCACAGGAGGAATTTCGAGGAGCACATTGGGGAATCTGTATCGCTTCGCCGGAAAATGACGCTGTCATCTTCAGCTTGAATTCTGATAAATGCTTCATCCCGGCTTCGACAATCAAACTTCTGACGTCGGCGGCAGCGTTGGATTCTTTCGGCCCTGACTACCGGTTTGAAACGACGTTTTCAGCCACGAATGAATTGGATTCATCGGGAACTCTTTGGGGGGATTTGATAATTCGCGGGAGCGGCGATCCATCCCTTAGTAAACGACAAAACGGGAATCATCTCCCGGCCGCGTTTCTCCAAATCGCAGATTCTCTCAGCCGTAGAGGCTTGCGCCGACTCTGCGGGCATTTGAATGGAGACGCTCGCGCGTGGCAGCGAGAACCCATCTGCCCGAGCTGGGAAATCGGAGACGTCGGCGAAGACTGGCTGCCGGTTCCCGGAGCGCTTTCATTGGGCAGGCAGGATATAAGTGAAAGTTCTGATTTGTTTATCGTTCAGGAAACGACTGTTGGTTCCGCAGGTCCAAGCTCGACAATCTTTTTTCTTTCGGAATTCCGAAATGCGCTCCTTAATGCCGGCATAAGTATTCCCGGATGCTTGCCGAAAAACGGAACGCGTAATGAACCTCTGCTTCTCTATGTGCATCAATCAGAACCGCTCTGTGATATGATTAAACGGATGAATACCGAAAGCGATAACTTCATTGCGGAGCAATTGGGGTATGCTCTTGGTGGCGGAAGCCGCTTGCGGGGGCTGGAAAAAATTCGAGCTTTTCTCGCTGACGCAGGCTTAGATACCAGCCAGATAAAACTTGCCGATGCGTCAGGTTTATCCCGAAAGAATTTTGCAACTCCCCGGCAAATCGTCCGGCTGTTGACAACCATGCATCGTCACCGGCTTGCGCCATGCTACCGTCAATCGCTCGCAGGCATGGGCGAAGGTACACTTGAAGACCGAAAGCTCACGAACACACAAGCGGTCGTACGTGCGAAAACCGGAACATTGGGCAACGTGTCCGCGCTTTCAGGTTATCTGTCCGCACCATCAGGAAACACATTTACTTTCAGCATAATCTGCAATCATTTTCTTGGGGATGTCGATGAAGTTCGGCGTGTGCAGGATGAAATCTGCGAGTTGCTTGGCAAGCATGCTGAAGCATTGTTGCAGACAAAACCAAAAGAATTCGAAACGAACAGGAGATAAAAAATCGTGAAGCTTCGGTGCATGCACCTGTCAATAATTATCGCGCTTCTGTGCTTTCAAGTCGTGTTATCGGGTCAGACGGCGCCCGACACCTACCGCCTTTCCGCGGGAAGGTTGGACGACGCGCCGCCGATAAATCGGCTGACAAGCAATGTCATTATTGACATTCGCCCGGATGAAAGCAACCTGACCGTTTGGGCGGGAACCGGTCAGGGCATTTCTCACTATCTGCAAACAGAAACTCGGTGGGAGTCTTTCGACGAAGCGCACGGACTCGGCAAAGGCGGCACGTCTGCGCTCGTGGTGACCGATAGTATTATCTGGGCGGCGTTTGCGTTTGATACAAGCGTCGGAATTTCCGGCGCGGGAGGAGGTTTGGCGTACAGCCGCGACGGTGGGAACCACTGGACATGGCTGCCGCAACCTCGCGATCCAATCGTGGAAGTCAACGACAACGGCTACTCCGAAGAACTCGGCTATTGGCCTACGACGACGAATGTGGATAATATTACCTATGACATTGCGCTGTCGGATTCTTTCGTCTGG
>CBDVDL010000151.1:0-5147 GCA_965372735.1 uncultured Alphaproteobacteria bacterium
ACTCGGCATACAAAGTTGCCGACAGAGAAACCATCGTCAAGAGCACTATGAGAATTCTGGATATCCTACGCAACATCATGCGGCCTGTCTCTCTTGTTCATCTCGCGACTTCACGGGTTTCCGCAACCATGATTTCCAGACAAAACCTCGCCGTTCCGAAAGAAAAAACTCGAGTACCAACAACAGAAAAGCCGGAAGTACGAAATATTGAAAACGATGTTCATACGCGGTAAATTTCTTCGCGCTTATCTCCTGCTTTTCCATTGAAGATATATCCGCCCATATACTTTCGAGCTCTCCGGCACCCTGTGTTCCGCGCAAATATTGACCATCTCCCGCTTTTGCGACACGGCGGAGCAGCACTTCATTCAAATGCGTCAGAATCACTTCTCCCTGCTTGTCTTTTTTGTAGCCAGAATGCCTACCGCGAGAATCGTAGAGTGGAATCGGAGCGCCCTGCGGAGTTCCAAGTCCAATCGTGTAAATGCGTATGCCTTCCTTCGCGGCATCTTCAGCAGCCGTCACAGCTTTCTCTTCATGGTCTTCTCCATCTGTGACTAATACGAGAACTTTGCTTTTCGTTTCTTCCCGCCGGAAACTCCGACGCGCAGCATCAACCGCATCAGCAAGCGCGGTTCCGGGTTCCGGTAGCAAATCCGGCGACATGACTTTAATCAGAAGTTTCACCGCACCATAATCCGTCGTCAAAGGACAATGAATGACTGCTGTCCCCGCGAACGCCACCAGACCGACGCGATCCCCTTTGAGCCCGCTGATGAATTGAAGGATTTCATGTTTCGCGCTTTCCAAACGGCTCGGACGAATGTCTTCGCAAAGCATACTCGCCGACACATCCAGACCAATAAAAATGTCGATTCCTTCTCGCTTCACCTCTTCCAAACGTGTTCCGACCTGCGGCCCCGCCAGCGCGACAATACCGAAATCCAAAGCAACCACCCAAAGAATATGCTTCCATTTTCGCTTCCGCTCACTATGAGCATAGGCGATACGTTCCGATAAATCCGCAGCAACAAACGCATAGCTCGCTGACCGGCGACGGCGATTTGTCCACCACAAAAAACCGATAAAAACGCAAAGCCCCACAAGAAGCCACAGCCACTCTGCATTCGCAAAACGAATCATGGCAGTTTCCGAAATTGAGTCGAGATAAGCACCATCTCCAACAGCAAACATAGGAGCGCGAAACCCAGCCACGGAGAAAAGAGTTCGGCGACATGCCGATATTCAATCACATCGATTTTAGAACGTTCCAACTTGCCTATCTGCTGGTAAATCTCTCGCAGTTTCTTTTCATTCGTCGCGCGGAAGTATCGCGTTCCGGTGACGTCTGCGATTTCACGCAGCATATCTTCATCAATATCGACCGGTATCTGCTGGTAGCGCGTTCCTAAAATTGTCTTCACCGGATACGGAGCGTGCCCGCGCGTACCGACGCCGATGGTGTAAATTTTTATATCGAGCGCCGCCGCCGCTTGAGCTGCTGTGACCGGATCAAGTTCCCCGCGATTATTCTGACCATCGGTCAGAAGAATAATGACTTTACTTTTAGCGGTCGATTCTCGCAGACGATTTATCGCGGTGCCCATCGCCATTCCGATAGCTGTTCCATCCTCGACCATTCCCATCTGCACATCTCCCAAAAGACTCAGCAAAATGGGATAATCTGTCGTCAGCGGACACTGCGTAAAACTTTGCGCGGCGAAAGGAACCAGACCGATTCGATCCGTCTGACGCCCCCGCACGAAATCACGCGCGACAATCTTCGCCGCTTCCAAACGATTGGGTTTTAAATCTTCAGCCGCCATCGACGTCGAAGTATCGAGACACAGAATAATATCGATGCCTTCCGTCTTCTTTTCCTCTTCGCGGTCAAAAACCTGCAGCCTTGCAAGTGTGACAATCAGCAAAATCATCGCTGCTATGCGCAGCACGAAAGAGAGATGCCGCAATCGAACACGCAGGCCTCGTTTCGTTCCCTGCAGCAAACGCAAATCAGGATAACGAAAATCGGATTCCCGCTTGTTTCGTCGCCAGATATACGACACGATGAAAACCGGCACAAGCAGAAGCAGCCAGAAATATGCAGGATTCGCAAACGTCATGCGGCGGCTCCCATCGCTTGCGCTTCATCGCTCTCGCGCGTCGCCTGAATGATTTCGAATGCGCGCTCCAGATGCTCTGCGCAGTTCTGCCATTCGGGCAGATATTTGGCGAATTTCACTAAATCCGACTCGCGTAAAACAGGTAAGCCCTGAAACATTAAAATCTGTGGATAATATTCGCGATTCAATTCCTGTTCAAGGTCCCACGTTGTCATTTCAAGTGCGGGGAATTCATAGCGGCGCTCCATATAACGCCGTAGAATTTCGGAAATCTCCGTGAAGAATTCGCGGAGCATTCCTCGTTCAGGATATTTTTTATCACGCAGTGCGATGAGTTCTCGCAGCGCGAGTTCATGCGCCGGCAAAATAATTTCAGGCGCTCTATATTTTTCAGGCTGTTGCTGTTTGCGGTAGCGCCTGTAGAAATAAATCGCGGCAGCGACGAGCAACAATCCTAAGAACCAAGGCGCCCATGCTAACATTTCCCGGAAAGTCCATGGCAGCGAGCGCGCCCCTTTAATCGGCTGAGGAACACTCGCTGTGTCAGGAAGAATGGAAACAATCTCGACTTGATTGTGCTTCGTGAAGAGCGTTTCGCGGGAGTCCGCGTGATGGAGAATCACAGGCAAGGGAGGCAGCAAATATTTCCCTGTATCATAGAGGGCAAGGTTGAAGACGCGTTCCTGCGGGAGCATCCCCGACGAATCGATAGAAATCAGTTGAAACGCGAGGGAATCCGACAGGAAATGCGGCCATTCGATTTTCGCATCTCCCCCATCGTGAATAGCAACCTTCAGTTGAAATAAATCTCCGATACGAGCGGACGTAGGTTCCAGCGTCGTTTCCACCGTCGCCGAAAAGCATACCGTTGCGGCGAATAAAAATACCACAAACGCCATTGACCGTTTTACCAACCGGGCAATCATCGCCTTCTCCCCCGGCTTTTAAAGAATTTTACCAGAGGGGGAATGTACGGTTCATTTACTGGAAGCGAAATAAAACCCACTCTGACTTTTTGAAAACTCTTTTTCAGATTCGTTTGCCACAATTCGAAGCGCGTCTGAAGTTCTCGCCGCACTCGCTTATCGCTCGTATTTACCCAAAACAGCGTACCTTTTTCCGCATCATGGAGCCGAACGAGTCCGACATCCGGCAGAAGATATTCTCTCGGATCAAAAACATGCACGCCGATTAAATCATGCTTCCTCCTCACAATCCCGGCGGCTTTCTGATAATCTTCTCCCAAAAAATCGCTAATCAGAAACGCGATGCTTCGTTTTTTCTCCACGCGATTGAGATATTCCAGAGCCATCTTGATATCCGTCCCCGAGCGCTCAGGTGTGAACGCATAAAGCTCGCGGAGAATTCGCAGAATATGTGTCCGGCCTTTTTTGGGCACGACGAATTTCTCGATATGGTCAGTGAAGAGAATCAATCCGACTTTGTCATTATTCTTCAGGGCTGAAAAAGCCAAAACGGCCGCCAGTTCAATGGCCATATCCACCTTCATCTGACGACCGGAGCCAAAATGCGTCGAGCTTGATACATCGCACAACAGCATCACAAGGAGCTCGCGCTCTTCCTCGAAAACTTTGATGAACGGATGCCCCATGCGCGCGCTGACATTCCAGTCAATCATCCGGACATCGTCGCCCATCTGATATTCGCGCACTTCGGCAAAATCCATCCCCCGTCCTTTAAAAACGGCGTGATACTCCCCGGACAGAACTTCATTGACGATACCTTTCGTCTTGATTTCTATCTGCCGAACTTTCTTGAGAATTTCACGCGTTTCCATTTAAGACCTGATTTATTATGAAGGTCACCCCCCTTTAATTCCCCCCGTAAACAGGGGGAGATTTATGGCACCTCGACTCGATTGAAAATATCGCGGATGACCTTTTCCGAATCGACTTCCTCGGCCTCGGCCTCGTAGGTCACCGTCACGCGATGCCGCAGTACATCCATCGCCACAGCACGAACATCCTCCGGGATAACATAACCGCGCTTGCGCAGAAAAGCGTGGGCGCGCGCCGCCTTTATCAAATAAATCGAAGCCCGGGGTGATGCGCCGTACTGAATCAGGGGCGCCAACTCCGGCATCTTATACTCCGACGGTTCCCGTGTGGAAAAAACAATATCCAGAACATAATCTTCGATTTTGGGATCGACGTAAATCTTCTCGATTGTCTCGCGCACATTGAGAATCTCTTGAGGTGTAATGACCGGGGTAGGCTTCACCGCATTGTTCCGGGAATATTCGCGCATGATGAGCACTTCTTCTTTGCGACTGGGATAGTCGATCTTGATTTTTAGCATAAAGCGGTCAACCTGCGCTTCGGGAAGCGGGTAAGTGCCTTCCTGTTCGATAGGATTCTGGGTCGCCAGAACCATATAAGGTTCGTCGAGGGGAAACGTCTCTTCACCAATCGTCACCTGCTTTTCCTGCATAGCTTCGAGCAGCGCGGACTGCACCTTGGCAGGCGCTCGGTTGATTTCATCGGCGAGAATGAAATTTGCGAAAATCGGCCCCTTCTTCGTATAGAAATTCCCGTCTTTCTGATTGAAAAACAGCGTTCCAATCAAATCAGCGGGCAGAAGGTCCGGGGTAAATTGAATCCGCCGGAATTTCGCCTGAATCACTGCCGCCAGCGTTTTGATTGCGAGGGTCTTCGCCAGCCCCGGCACTCCTTCGAGCAAAATATGCCCACCGGAAAAAAGGCCGATGAGCAATCGTTCCATCATCTGTTTCTGGCCGATGATAATCTTTCCAACCTCGGCCTGTATGCGGTCAACAAATTCTGCTTCCCGCTCCACGACTTGCGTGAGTTCCCGAATATCCGCGTCCATATGTCTCCTGAAAATCTTCTTTAGAGAATGAAACTTTTCCTAATCCCTTTATTTACACATAATAAATTCAAAAAGTTCCAACGGCTGGGCGTTTATAACATCGAGAGGAATATCGCAAAGCCCGAATAAACAACGACCCCCAGGCTGAAACCCGGGGGCAAATATCATAAATCC
>CBDVDL010000152.1:0-5099 GCA_965372735.1 uncultured Alphaproteobacteria bacterium
ACTACGCTTCGAGCCAAATGTCAACAAAGATTCCACCTTCATAAATGTCTTCTAAATAGCAATAAAAAATGGCTCTGAAAATTGTTTTCCAGAGCCGTAGGAATTTTGGCTTCACTCTCTTATCGCGCGTAATTCGGCTGGTATCTTCTCCGCCGAGCCGGGCTCATCGATTCCGTTACAATTCTTCTTACCGTTGAATCAGATTCTCAACCTTTAATTTTTCCCACTGAGTCGAATTCTAACCCGGCCGGAATACCTATGAAGCGGACTGCCGTCCGGCGCTACAAAACGGTCGTGATTAATATTCCGCGATGATGCGGTAGAAGCCTTTTGTGTATCCTGCCAGCACACCCTCGTGCGTATAGGGTGAGCTCGTCACGGTGGTCAACTTCGTGCTTTCGGAAAGCGTTTCAAATGGTGTCGATGTCAGATGAATTTGATAACTGGAAGCTCCGAACGCCGCGCTCCAATTCAGCACAGCGTCCAAGCCATCGACGGCAATCGTGAGTTCTTCTGGGCCGCCGAGATTAATTTCGATCCATTCGTCCGCTTCGATGTTTCCATTCGGAGTGACCGCATCAGGTACCTGTTCCACAAGCGACCCGCCGTCCGGTGTTGTATAAATTCCCAGCGCAACCCAGATTTGATCGGGGATAGAACCGTATTCTCCCGTAAGAGACAACGAACCTTCGAGTACAGACCCGGTCGCATTCGCGGCGACTCCTGTGTTGTCGAACCAGCCTGACCAACCGTTGTCCGCTTCTTCGGCAAGGTACGCATCCCACGCCGCCACTTGCCCGCTTTTCGCCCACGGCGCGCCTGTCATCGAACTGGGCTGCTCCGCTAAAAAGATAAATCGATCGTTGCCGGTGCCCTGTGCGCGGTCGGTCGCCACGTAGAAATATTCTCCGTTGAAATCAGCCCATAGATTATAGCTTCCATTTTGTCCCTCGAGCTCGGCGGACCTTTCAAGTTGTCCATCCATTACAAAACCCGGCACACCTCCTCCTGTGACCGTGATGTGCCAGTCATTGCCGCCGTTATTATCCCAGTTGCCCATGCCGTCATTGAAAACGAAATCGACCGTCGTCGCTGTGACGGGAATCGAATACGTATAACGCCACGCTTGCGAATCGGCATCGAAAGTCATCGTGGGATCCGGATTCAGAATTTCCTGCCAACCGCTGTGACCGATATGAATGTAAACCGGATTCGTGCCGGGAGGAAGCGTGCCCAAATCCGCATCGTAGTAAACCGTAACAGTCTCTCCGGCTTCGGGAGTTTCCGGCCACCACCAGACGACATCGCTTGGGCCAGCTCCGCCTCCGGAACCCACATAGGTATGCTGTATCGGTGAGCGTTTGATGTATCCCAATGAATCAATCGCTTCGACGAAATAATCGACAAGCACATCTCCCGAATCGACGATTTCTGATTCGGTGACATGGATATAATACTCATCCGCAATGTAATCCGGCATAATGTCAAAATTTATCGACGGATCGCTGTAGACATTCTCCGCCGGGAAAATGCACCGCGTCATCGGCAGCGTACGCCACGATGTCACCTCTGCGCCGCCGGCGAATGTCTCGTTCTGAAGTGATGCTATCGGATTCACGCCGTCGTTGTCCAGTCGATAATAAAAGGTAGCTTCTTCGACACCGTTGACATCATAGACAAATGTCCACACCCAAAAATCCCGCGAATGGTGAACCTGCTGATAACCCCACAATGAACCGTAACCAATCGCGCCGGGATTGTGAGGCATTTGCTGCGGAACCCAAATCGACGGCGCGGTAGCATCGCCGCTGCCGCCTCCGATAACCATATCCGCGTAATGCGCACCCCAGTTGCAAGCCAGCGACGGTTTCACTTCCATATCGAGCGATGTGCCGTAATACATGTAGCCTGAATTGAGCGACGCTAAAAAAAAATGCCACGCTAAATCCGCATTCGACGGTGAGCCTGCCAGCGGATCCTGAATATTCGCAATGGAAACACCGCCCGCGATTTGTTCGGCTGTTTCCACACGATTCTGCGCCGCTGTAATGACCGCCCAGTTGCGTTCATCAAGCGCCCAACCGTTTGCAATGTCAAAGTTCCCATACGCATCATAGAGCGGCCAGTTCCAATTAATAAAATCCGGCGAACCGAAATCGCTGTCCGCATTCACCCACGCGCCATCTTCCACATGGACAACATCTCCCGGCGCGACCGGATGGTCGGCTAAATATTCCGGCACGGTTGTCGGTTCGTAACCTTTGGAAACGGCTTCAGCGGTAAACGATGGCACGCTCTCTATATAATAGGAATAACCGCCGCCCCACGCGTTATCTCCGTCGTGCCCGAGCACAACTAACATCGGATAGGTCTGATCATTCGCCCAAGCAACCTCGTCGATGTCTCCCGTGCCGTACATCTGATACCCGTCCTGCCAGCTCATCGCCTGCGCCACCGGCACAACGATAATCTGCGAGACAGCTTGCGTTTCGGGATCAACATACTGCGCGTAGTGCGGCTGGAATGAATAAGGATACGCGTCGGTTGGAGTGCATCCGCGGCTGATGGTCAGCGAAAACCAGTTGCTTTGAGATGGATTGATTTGATCCGCTTGATTCGGAGGATCGCAATTCTCGCCGCCTGTTCCCAAAACGAGCGGGAAGTTTTCAATCGCACGCGAAATATGATTCGAACCTACGAAAACCCAGCTAATTCCATTTTCCACAAGTGCTGGAATCATGCGCTCGGAAAAAGCGATTTCCGGCGGGAAAAAACCGACCGATTGCGGCGGCGAGCTTCCCCAGACCTGTGGATAGAGCTGCTGGTAGATTTGAATTTCTTTCTCGAGTGTATTCGCGTCAATCAATGGACAAAGTGCGTGATGGTGAGAGATAATCACCATTTCCATGCGCGGTTGCCCGCCACTGGTCGGCCACCCGCGAGCTGTTTGAAAGTGCGTGTTCCATGAACTCGCATAGCCGTACGCTCCGGCGTCAGCTAAGCTCTGCACGTTTTCAGCGAGTCCGCCGCTGTACGTCACCTGCGCTCCCGCATCATTTCCGGTCATCGTCGCGATGGACTCTTTCGGTCGCCATTGATAAGCCGCAACACGGTCATCGACGGAAAAAATTCCCGCGACATCGTTTTCAGGATGAGCGCCGCCGTTGTTTATCGATTGCCACGCGCGTTCATAGGTCGGCGTTCCAACCGAAATCCTGTCCGGCCAGTAAATCGGCTGCTCCAAATGCCAGATATACGTCGTATGCACCGGCGCGGCGAAGAGAATCACCGGCAGTAAAATTATCCACCATATCCATTGCAATTTCACGAAGGACTCCAAAGTTGACAGCGAGAACGGGCAGCCCGGAATTCTCCAGACTGCCCGCTTTGAATCTGTTCAGATGCGTTTAGTAATTCTTATATGGGTACACGTGATAGAAGAGCTTCGCGTTACCCACTGCATTTACATCGGTGTAAGGCGAAGTCGTCGTCGAATCAATCTTCGCAAAGGCTCCGAACGGCTCCGTGCCTCGGTAGATGTAATAGCCATCCATGCGCGGATAACCGGTAAACCACACTGTCATGTCCTGCGTTGTGCCGTCACGAAGGATTGTGACATCACCCAGTCCCGGAATCCAATCATTCCAGATGCGATCAATCGTCTGCGTCGGGCTGGAATCGTCAATAAGAAGGATGCGATTGCTGACCGATTCCCAATCCGCGGCAGCGGCATCCCAGCGCACGAATTTGAACTCTTGATATTTGACTGAACCTGCGGGGAAGAGCACGTCCACTGTATAGACGCTGTCATTGTTGGCATCATTCATAATCGTGGAATCGTTATCCCAACCATTGAAACCACCCGCCAAAGCCATCGAGTCGATGTTCAATGGAATGCCAAGCATGAACTGCATATCCACGTTAAACGTGACCGTAACGGCCTGCGCAGTCGGCGTGACAATCGAATAGGTTTCAATCCGCGGAGCTGACGTCGGAACAGCGAATTGACGGTTAGGTCCGCTAATCAGCCAGTCGCCGTTATAAGCATCGGCGGCGCCCCATTCCCAGGTGGAATCGTGGCAGTAATCATCCGGTACGAGGTTAACGGTCAGACCCCAGATGTTGTCACCAGCAAGCAAATCGTTGTGAGCGCCGTCGTCATACATCTGCAGGAAATCACTCCAAGCGCCTTCATAGCGACCGATACTGTTGAACGAGCCTTTCACCCAGCATTCGGTTAATGTCTGATCCTGGCTGTCATCAATCCGGAACGTCACCGGAGCATAGACTCCGACAGTGTAAATCTGCGCCTGTCCGGGAGTAGCGTCCAAAACTTGGAATTTGATGTCGCCGCATTCCATCGCCCATTCGCCGCCAAAACCTTCCGTCACACCCCAGCCAAAGGTGTCGTTAGCGGTTGGCTTCAAGTTGAACTGCGCCGTCCAGCGATAGTCACCGGCAGTCGTATCACCATTGGTTCCGTCGTCAAACATCGGGAAAGGTGTCACACCCCAAGATGGATCGTAGTTGCCGTAGTTGTTGAAACTCCCTTTACAATGAGGGGCTGTCAAATCCGCATTTTGATCGACATAGACGAACGTCACCAGCGCATAAGCTGCCGCGGTAAAGCTCCCGCTGTCGTGGAGCGGGTCAACCGAATTCTGCGCCACATCCTTGACACTCGAATTCGCCGTGACCGTGTAAAGAGTCGCATCTACAAAGTTCGCATCAGCCGTCAATAGCACAGACATTCCCGAAAGAACCTCGGAAGCGGTAAAAGAAAGACCGCCGTCAATCGTGAAATTGCCGAATACGAGTGTTGTCTCGTCCATGAACTCGTCGAAATTAACGATGACTTGATCTGCTCCAGCCTGTTCTACGCTCACGACCTGAGGCGGAGTCTCATCAACAAGTGCGGTTTGAATCACATACTCGAACTGTGTTGAGAAGTAGTAATCAGGACCGGGTTCACAGGTAGCATCCCCGTAATCCGTCGGGAAATCCACGTCTGCCGGCAGACAGGCGTTGGCGTTGCTGTCGCCGCTTTGCTAGCCATGCTCAGCCCTCAGCCAAACACTGATATTGATTGTGTCATCCAG
>CBDVDL010000153.1:0-5086 GCA_965372735.1 uncultured Alphaproteobacteria bacterium
CCGCGAAGTTCTGAGGAACCATCCTCAAAATGTTCACGCGTATGTCGCGCTTTCGAAATTCCTGGATAAGCGAGGGGACCAAGCTGAATCGATTGCTGTTCTGGAAGATGGACTCGATAAGAATCCGGAAAGTCTCTGGCTGCGAAGGCGTCTGATACGTATCTATGGCGAATTAGGAAATCTGGATCGATTGCGTACCTTGTCGCGGGATACTCTAAGTCGCGTCATGAAAGAAGCCTACGAATTCACCTGTACAGAGTGCGGTTTCGTCACACGGGAAGCTCTCTGGCACTGTCCCAAGTGCGGAGCTCTGGACAGTTTTGGAGTCTAAAATGATTATCATTCTTTTAGTCTTGTTCGCGTTTGTCCTGCAGCCGCTCCATGCGGAAACCACTCTTGAGCTGATTGAAGAAGGTCGGCTCAGTGAAGCCATCGCTAAGGCTCAGGATGTTGACTCTCTGGCGAAATATCAGGACTACTTGGAAGCGCTGCTTGAAACAGATGCCGCGCGCGCCTGTTCTCTCTATCAATTGGTTTCATGGCGGTACCCGGAGACCGATGTTGATCGACTGGCGCAGGAGCGTCTTCTCGCTTTCCAGAAATGGGGACAAAGTCTGCCGCCGTTTATTGCTCCTAAGCGAGCGCTGAAAGCAGAACTTGAGCCTGAAACTTTGACAGTCTCATCTGTCGAACAGCAAATCACAGTGGACATCACCGAGCCTGCTCCCGAACCGGACGTTATCGCCGACGTGCCACCGGAACCGGAAAAGGACGTAACGGAGAAGCTCTCTCCGGAACCTGAGAAGGTCGTCGAAAAAACGGCGCTTTTAGAACCAGCAAAAAAGGCGGAGATAGAACCGTCACCCAAGATTGTAGAGACTCCAGTGCAAGCGCCGTCCCCTGTATCGGAAATCAAAGAGCCCTCAGTCAAACCGATTCCCGAACAGCCCCTCGTGCCGCACGATGTAGAACCCGCGCCCGGCGGAAAAGTCTGGGTTCAGGTCGGAGCTTTCGGCGTCCGTGAAAATGCCGACGCTCTTGTGAAAAAGTTGAAGACAGCAGGTTTCCCCGCGACGATTGTGTCCGAAAAGAGCACGAAATCCATACTGCACCACGTCCGCGTCGGTGCCTACCCATCATCCGAAGCCGCTCTCGCCGTCGGCAAACAACTGAAGCAAAACTTCGGACTCGGTTTTTATCTTGTCGAAAAGTAACAGGCTTGCTCGCATGCAGGCTGAGATAACATCTTTCCCGTCTCCCTCTTTGGAGACGGTTTTTGTCTGATTGAGATGAAGCGACCGTGAGTAAATCCACTCCAATGCTGAAACAGTACCACGAAATCAAAGCTCAATATCCCGACGTGGTGCTCTTCTATCGGATGGGAGATTTCTACGAGCTCTTCTACGACGACGCAAAGCTCGGCAGTAAAGTCCTCGGCCTGACACTCACATCGCGCGCGCACGGCAAATCCTCGGATGTTCCCTTGGCAGGATTTCCTCATCATCAGCTCGATAACTACCTCGCCAAAATGACTCGCGCAGGCTATCGTGTCGCGGTCTGCGATCAAATCGAAGACCCGAAACTCGCTCACGGAATCGTCAAACGCGCCGTCACCGAAGTCGTCTCCGCTGGAACAACCTTTTCCGATAAAGTCCTCGAAGGCGGTAAAAATAATTATCTGGTTGCCGTCTATCTAACGCAAGAGACGGCAGGTTTAGCCTATGCTGATGTAACCACAGGCGAATTCTTCACTGGCGTACTGCCGCTCGAACAGCTTCCAGCGCGCGTGGCGGCGCTGGAACCCTCGGAAATCCTCTGCATGACCAGTCAGCGCGATGACTTGAGCAAGCTTCTGCCCAATTCCGGTGCGACGCTCATGATTCTACCCGACTGGCACTTCACAAAGGAAGCCGCTGAAGGCACCTTGCGCCGTCATTTCGATGTAGTAACTCTGAAAGGTTTCGGGATTCAGGGACTCGAAAACGCCGCGCAAGCCGCCGGAGCGCTCGTGCATTATGCGCGCTCGAATTTAGGGGAAGAAGCGCCGATTCTGCCGCACATGCAGGTCTTCAATTTGAGTCAGGAACTCGTGCTGGATCCCGTCACGCGCCGCAATCTTGAAATCGTGGAATCTTTCACAGGTGATGACCGCCGCGCGACTCTGTTCGCGGTTCTGAATCGCACCTGCACTTCTCCCGGAAGCCGGCTGTTGCGGCGGTGGCTGATGCAGCCTCTGGCTGACCCCGAACAAATCAACACGCGCCTGAATAAAGTGGAATTTCTTTTCTCGCAGGATAACCTACGTAAAGGGCTCGTGGAGATTCTTTCGGGCATCGGCGACCTCGAGCGACTCTTAGGGCGATTGGTCACAGGACGAGGAACGCCGCGTGACGCCGTAGCGCTCAAAACCGTGCTGGCACGCCTGCCCAAAATTCAAAAAGCTTTCGCAAAAGATTCCTCGTCACCTCTGCAAGACACGATTGAAGCACTTGCGCCCATGCCGGATTTGGTCGAATTTCTTGCGCGTGCGCTCGTGGACGATCCTCCGGCGCAGCTTTCAGCGGGCGGCTCCATACGCAAGGGATTTTCGAGTGACTTGGATGAGCTGAGCGAGCTTCAAAGCAACGCGCGCAACTGGATTCTGGAGCATCAGGAAGCAGAGCGCACACGCACCGGCATCACCTCCCTAAAAATCTCGTACAACAAAGTCTTCGGGTATTACATCGAAGTCACCAACACCCACAAATCCCGCGTTCCATCGAATTACATCCGCAAACAAACCCTCGTTTCCAGCGAACGCTATGTCACGCCCGAATTGAAAACGTGGGAAGAAAAAATCCTGTCCGCCGAAGAAAAAGTCAAAGAACTCGAGGCGGAAATCTGGAGTCGCATTCGTTCGGAAATAGCGTCGCATTCGCCGCGTATTCTGGAAATCGCGAAAGCGCTCGCCGAGCTCGATGGCCTTGTCGCTTTAGCGCAAGTGGCTCGAGAAAAAGACTATGTGCGACCAGAAGTTCACGACGGTCAGGATTTGGAGCTTATCGGTTGCCGTCACCCGGTCGTGGAATCGCTGTTGCCGGCTGGCGAGGGTTTCGTTCCGAATGATTTGGTCATGGACGGCACACGCTTTCAAATCATGATTCTGACCGGCCCCAATATGGCGGGCAAATCAACTTTTCTGCGTCAGATTGCGCTCTGCGTGCTCATGGCGCAGGCCGGTTCCTTTGTACCCGCCCAAAAGGCTCGCATCGGAGTCGTGGACAGGATTTTCACCCGCGTCGGAGCGGGGGATAATCTGGCGGGCGGGGAAAGTACGTTCTTAGTCGAGATGACCGAGGTAGCGAATATCCTGCGCAATGCCACAAAGCGCAGCCTTGTCCTCCTCGATGAAGTCGGTCGAGGCACCTCCACTTATGACGGAATGGCGCTCGCTTGGGCGGTCACCGAATATCTTCACCAGACACCAGCTCTGGCCGCCAAAACCCTTTTCGCCACGCATTATCATGAACTTAACCGCATGGAAGAGGCATTTGAACGAATCCAAAACTACCGGGTCGAAGTTGAAGAGTGGGGGGATCGTGTCATTTTCCTCCACCGGATTGCGCAGGGGAAATGCGATCGAAGCTACGGCATTGAAGTCGCCCGGCTCGCAGGGCTGCCAGCGGAAGTAACCACTCGCGCCCGGGAGCTGTTGCCGGAATTGGAAGCGGCGAAGAAGGAGAATATGCCGTCCGAAAATGAATCTAACCCTGCTCTAACAATGCAGTTAACCATGTTCGAGCCTGCCTCCCAAAAGTTGGTTGATACCCTCCGAGAGTTGGATATAGACGAACTTAGCCCACGCGACGCTC
Organism: uncultured Alphaproteobacteria bacterium; assembly: GCA_965372735.1. Lineage (GTDB taxonomy): Bacteria > Electryoneota > RPQS01 > RPQS01 > DYHQ01 > JAUXGA01. Next base: position 3,852 of record CBDVDL010000153.1, read on the forward strand.
TCGATAAGTTATTCAAATTAAAAGAGATAGTTCAAAGCGACCAAATTTCATCTTCTCCAAAAAAGCCTTGACTCTGATTATGCTTTTCGTTAAATTTATTAAGTTTAGAAAGAGGGAATTGTGATGCAACCATCTGCCAAGCAACTTCGGATACAATCTCTCATTTGTGCGCTTGCCTTTGTTTTCTGTTGTTCCGGATTCGCAAACGCAGGCGCCATAACAGTCGGACGATTCGCCGGGGAATTCCTCGACCTGGGAGCGGGAGCTCGTTCTATGGCGATGGGAGGAACCGGAGTAACTGTATCCTCAATACAAACAAGCGGATACCATAATCCAGCGAGGTTGGCGTACGCCCAACGGCATGCCGCTGAATTGATGCATGCCTCCTATTTCGACAACCTCTATACCTATGATTTCTTAGGGTTTGCAAAGCCTATCCGCGAAGGAACCAGCGCCGGAATTACGTTGCTGTACGCTCGCGTCGGTGATATTCCGCTGACCGCTTTGCAGAATCCGTCGCAGCCTCTCGGAGACGACAACCGCGTTCGGGTCACGGATATGACCAGCTCGAACGAGCTCGCATTGATGGGCTCGATTGGAGCGCCGGGGCCTTGGGGCTGGAAATGGGGCGGCACCGCGAAACTGCTGATGAAAAGCGTCGCAGGCAAATCCGCCTATGGTATCGGCTTTGACGTCGGACTTGCGCGCGAATTCTCGCACGTCTCTCTTGGAGTTGCTCTCCGTGACGTGACCGGCAGCGCACTTGTCTGGACAACTGGCCGCACGGAAATCATTCCGCCATCGGTAGCTTTCGGCGGAGCGTGGGGAACGAAAATTCCGAATTTGCACGCGCGAGCTCGCATCGTCGCGGAAGCCGTCGGTCGCTTTGAAGATCGCGGCGACGCGGAAGCGATGAACGCTGGTATCTTGAGTCTTGATCCTCGTTTGGGTGCGGAATATATCATCTCGGAAGTACTGGCTCTGCGCGCGGGTCTCTTGGGAGATAACGTCACCGCAGGCGCGGGCATTCTCGTTTCGTCCGTGACTCTCGATTACGCTTTTCAAGCTCACGAAGAATTAGGCAACACGCACCGCGTCTCGTTAGGATTAAGCTGGAAATAACTTTCGCCGAGTCAGATAAATCCCGCCGCGGTGAATCTCCAGATTCACCCGGAATGTAAATAACAAACAAGAACCCATTGCGGTGTTGTCCGCCAATCGGCGGTTTGCATCCT
>CBDVDL010000154.1:0-5052 GCA_965372735.1 uncultured Alphaproteobacteria bacterium
CATCGAAACGCTGTATTCAAACAGAACCAATCCTACGACAATGGCGATCATAAGCAACGTGCCGCCGAAGAAAATCTTTTCGGAACCCGGCAGAGGATCCGTGCGCCAGCGCGAAAGACGGTGAGCTAAATAAAGCACGAGTGCGAATTTTGCGATTTCCGCCGGTTGAAAACTGATGGGGCCATAATAGAGCCAACGATGGGAATGTGTTCCCGCTCTCATCGGCCAGAAGTAAACTAAAATCAGCAGTGCTATACTGAAAAAGAGAAAGGGCAGCGCGAGTTTTTGCAGGCGATGGTAGTCCAGAAATGCGAGACACATCATCAGCAGAATCCCAATTCCGACTCGAGCAGAATGATTCAGAAAAATCGAAAGCGTATGGCCGCTGCGGTTGTAAGAAATCGCCGCCGAAGATGACATGACCAGCACCGCGCCGAGCAGGAGAAGAATTCCTACCGAGAGCAGGAAGACGCGATCAAAGCCGGTTCCGCTGTTGTAATTCTCGCGAAAGTATTTGTAGGTGAACGGGATATTCATCCGAGGTCCTTTACGAGAGTCTTAAATGTTGTGCCCCGCTCCTCGTAATTTTTGAATTGATCGAACGACGCGCAGGCGGGGGAGAGAAGGACGATATCGCCTGCTCGCGCCAGCGAGTGCGCCTTTTCTACTGCTCGCTCCAGAGTCTTCGCCTGTACGACCCGCGCAAGGTCGCCTAAGTCATTCTCAAGTTGTTCGGCGGTTTCTCCAATCGTGATGAGAGTTTTTACATGGCGACGCAAGGGCGCTCGAAGCGCTTGAAAATCTCCACCTTTGGAACGGCCTCCGGCGATGAGAAGAATCGGTCGCTCAAAGCTTTCAAGAGCAGTAATGGTGGCGCTGACATTCGTTGCTTTGGAATCGTTGTAGTATTTGGCGCGTTGTACTTCGCGAACGAATTCGAGACGGTGTTCAACGGGTGAGAGTTTGCGAAGCGCTTCCCCGGCAATCTCAGGAGAGACTCCCATACTACAGCAGACACCGACAGCAGCCATGGCATTCGCCAGATTGTGCCGACCCGGAAGCGGCAGCTCGGACCCGGCCATCACCTTTCGCCATCCCGTTCCATTTCGGAAGACAATATTACCGTTTTGAATTGTCACACCGGTTTCAAGATTGAAGCCGAACGGAATCACTTCCGCGCGGGCGTAATGAGTCAGATTGCGCACATAAGGATCATCGACATTCGCAACGAACAGGTCATTGCTGTCCTGATTTGCGATAAGGCGCGCTTTTGCTTCCAGGTAGATATCCATGTTGCCATGACGATCCAGATGGTCCGGCGTGAGATTCAAAAACGCGGCTGCCGATGGTTTCACCGTGGGTGAGAATTCGAGCTGAAAACTCGAAACCTCCACGACGACAATCGCTTCTTCAGGCAAATCCAGCGCGAGTTCGGAGAGGGCATTTCCGATGTTTCCCGCGACTTCCGTTTGGCGTCCGCTTTCCCGGAAGATAGCGTTCGTCATCAGAACAGTCGTTGTTTTTCCATTGGAGCCTGTGATGCCGACCCACGGACATTGCAGCGCGCGCGCCGCGAGTTCGAGTTCACTCCAAACAGGAATGGCCCGCTGTGCGAAAGAACGCAGGAGCGGGTGATGCGCAGGAACACCGGGACTAACAACTGCAAGGTTCCAGTCTTCTTGGCCTGCACGTAGGTGTCCACTCGTTTCAGTGGCAATGTTGTGAGCGTTCAAAATCGAGATAGGCTGCATGAGTTGTTCCTTTGGTTTCGTGTCACTGACGAGGACGGTTCCGCCGAGCCGATTAACAAGTTTAGCCGCTCCAACGCCGCTACGGGCCATTCCGAGAATGACGACTCGCTGACCGGAAAAAGAGAGCATGGTCAACGAACCTTGAACATGGTAAGACTGACAAGGACAAGCAGGATTTGTATAATCCAAAACCGCACGACCACTTTCGATTCCGGCCAGCCGATTTCTTCAAAATGGTGATGCAAAGGGGCCATACGGAAAACGCGCCGGCCTGTCCCGAATTTCATTCGTGTGTATTTAAAGTAATATCTTTGCAAAATAACGGAAAGCGCTTCGGCAACGAAAATGCCGCCGATAATAATCAGAAAGAATTCCTTCTTGACAAGAATCGCCATCGTGCCGAGAGCTCCTCCTAATGCCAAAGCGCCGGTGTCCCCCATGAAAATTTGCGCCGGATGAGCATTGTACCATAAGAATCCCAGAGCCGCTCCGAACAGCGCCGCACAGAAGATGGTCAGTTCTCCGGCGCCTTCGAGGTAGATGATATTCAAGTAGTCACTGAATTTCACGTGTCCGGTGATATAACTTATCAGCGCAAAAGCCGCCAGAGCGATGGCGCAGACTCCGATAGCCAGTCCGTCCAATCCATCGGTCAAGTTCACGCCGTTGGAAGTTCCGGTCACCACCAGCGTGACGACAAGAAGGTAGAAGATGCCGAAATTGAACATGACATCTTTTAAGAAAGGTGTCGTCGTTGCCGTGACATTTGCTGTGAAATTGTCACCGAAGAGTTCCGGAAATGTCAGGATAAAAATGCCGATGACGAGGCTCAATGAAATTTGCCCAATCCACTTGTAGCGTGCAACGAGTCCTTTCTTCTTTTTGCGCACGGCTTTTAGATAATCGTCCAAGAAACCAATCAGGCCCATCCAGATAAAAGCTAACAGAGCCAGCAACACATAAAAATTTGTCAGATTGACAAAGAGCAGCGTCGGTATCGTGCCGGCGATGAGAATAATAATTCCCCCCATCGTCGGAGTTCCACTCTTCGATAAGTGAGTCTTCGGCCCGTCGGCGCGAATTTCTTCTCCGATCTGATGGCGTTTCAATAATCGAATGAGAAATGGTCCGACGATGAGCGAAATCAATAGAGCTGTTACAGCCGCTCCCGCCGCACGAAATGTGATATAGCGGAAGAGATTGAGCGCCGAAAAATACTCACGCAGTGGAAACAGCAGATGATAGAGCATACTTTCCTCTATGCGACGACGGCATTCATGATTTCATCGAGTGCCATCGAACGCGAAGCTTTGAACAGTACCGTATCGCCTCGAATCAGATCGCGCCGCAGTTTGTCCACGAGTGCTTCGGGTTTTTCCGTATGCCACGTGTCCGTACCGGCATTACTGGCTTCTTCAGCCAACCAATTCGAGTAGGGTCCCAGACAGTAGAGTTTGTTGACCTTCATTTTCGCAATCTCCCGTCCGAGCCGGCGATGTTCCTCTTCCGCATGGGACCCTAATTCTCCCATATCACCCAAGACAGCGATGCGGCGACCGCTGGACAAGTCGCACAAGAGTTCCAGCGCGGCGCGCATGCTGTCGGGATTGGCGTTGTAAGTGTCATCGATAAGTGTCATGTCTTGAAGTCTCCTGATTTGAGTGCGTCCGGTGATACCCTGCCAGGATGAAACAGCTTCTGCCGCGCGAGCAGGAGGGATGCCGAACGTCACAGCGATAGTCAACGCAGCCAGAGCCGAGCGTGCCCAGAGCCGACCGGGAACGCGAAGCTGAACGTGCGTATCACCGAAGCGAAACGCGGCCTGCGCGTTTTCAGTAAGATGGAGTTCCTGTCCTTCGAAATACTCATCTTCCCAATGAGAAGGGGGGGGGTGAAATCCGAATCCCACACGTTTATCAAGCCCTTCCGAAAGTTGAGTGCATCGGGAATCATCGACAGAAACAAAGCCGCGGCCTGCTTTGCGCAGGAAATCAAAAAGCTCACCTTTGGCGCGAGCAACCTGTTCGATACTGACGAACCCTTCAAGATGAGCGCGTCCGATGGATGTAATAAGCCCGTCAGTCGGCTGAGCGATATCGCACAGCAGTTTGATTTCCCCCAAGTGATTAGCGCCCATTTCGACAACGGCGATGTCATGATGTTCTCGAAGAGAAAGAAGTGTTAGCGGAACTCCGATATGATTGTTCTGATTCCCGGCTGTTGCGCCCACGGAGAATTTTGTTTCCAGTGCGCAGCGTGCAAGTTCTTTCGTGGATGTTTTTCCATTGGAACCGGTGATGGCAATGACAGGAATTTTTAGTTCGTTTCGCCATGCTTTTGCGAGCGTTTGCAGGGCTTGGAGCCGCTCCGGGACGACCCAGACCTGGGGGATTTCTTTCGCTGTGTTTTCTTGCCGCCAGCTTTCGCTGACAACCACTGCACTCGCGCCGCAATGAAAAGCATCCTCAATAAATTCCTGTCCATCTTTCCTTCCTTTCAATGTCCAAAATATCTCGCCCTTATTGAGCGTCCGCGTATCGATAGAAATCGGCGGCAAGGGCTGGGTTCCGGAGATGCCCACCAGCGTTCCTCCGGCGTGACGGCGAGCGAAATCAAAAGTCAAAACGCTCACGTCTCGAAACCCATGTCTCGAAGCAGACGGCGCACAACGTCACGGTCATCGAAGGGATGTCTCACGCCGCTAATCTCCTGAGTCGTTTCTGCGCCTTTCCCCGTGATAAGAACCATATCGTTTCTTCCTGCGCTCTGAAGAATATCGCGAATCGAGCTCATCCGATTCGCATTGCGATGACACCGCACTCCCGAAATCAATCCTTCTTCGAGGTCGTCGATAATCGCTTCGGGTTCTTCGGAGCGCGGATTGTCACTGGTCAGAAAAATCTCGTCGGCTTGTTGTGAAACCACACGCGCCATTTCCTTTCGCTTTCCCCTGTCACGGTCGCCGCCCGCTCCAAAAAGAACGAGCAGTCGTCGAGGTTTCAACGCTTGCAGAGCACTAAGAATATTTTCAAGCGCCGCCGGAGTGTGCGCAAAATCAACCACGAGGGTAAAAGGCTGCGTCCCGTGAATGATTTCCATCCGACCGGGAACGTTTTGTATTTTGTCCAGACCCTTTTGTATCTTTTCTTGTCCAAGACCCAAGGCATATCCGCAAGCGGCTGCGATGAGCACATTGGACGCATTGAATCCGCCTACAAGAGAAGAGCGCAGGTGCCAGTTGCCGTCGGGCGTTGTCAAGTCGAGCGCGATACCTTTGGATGAAAGCTGAACGTCTGTCGCG
>CBDVDL010000155.1:0-5013 GCA_965372735.1 uncultured Alphaproteobacteria bacterium
GGATGGTAAGCCGCTGGGCAATTGTCAAGAATCGAGCTGATAAGTTTGTGACACGTTTGTGCATAATCTGAATCGCCGATAATACTATGTTTAATACCTTCTAAGGAGAGCAATTCTAAAACTTGGAGATAGCGAACAGGAAGAGTTACAAAGCCGCTAATATCAATATCGTCAAACCAGTTAGAAGTATCTGCTAGTTTTTTTTCTAAGAAACCGATAGCAAGCTTAGCATAACTAGTCGCAAGCAATTCACAACAATCGATTGCGTCTCGGAAAATATCGATATCGCTGTTTTTATTATCAATACCATAGTGATAATACCAGCAGATATTCGAGATATATCTGCAGCAGATATAGGATTCAAAGTCCCGATTTTTGAGATGTAACTCATGCGCTAACAAAGTCCATTCAATGATCTTCTCCCAAATCTGTTTGCCAATATGTGGACCCGGGGCATGTAGTGATTTGGAATAGTAATCATATATATCATTTAAAGAAGATTCATTCTCCTTAATGCTTCCCAGTAGCTGTAGGAATTTTCCAACTTTTGTTAAGTCTATTAGTTCGATACCCGATGGGCCAAGATAGGTACACTTTTCTATAAGGTTCTCTTTTTCCCAGACCTCAAATCGAACTCCTTTTCCGGCTAGCTCATCTCTATATTCCTGAGAACTCAGTGCTGCGCCTCCGACAAGCTTTCCCGTCAGAACAAGCACGACATCCTTGGGAGCCTTCTTTTCAAAATTGGGGTGTGCCAGTGATGTTCGCCAAGCTTCGTCAAGCTGATTTCTTACCTCTCTCCATTCCCCCACGCCAATATCACCTCGTTTGGTTTGAAAGACATATTGTCGCGGATCAACGGTTTCAGACTTTTTAGCGATAAAATCTTTTCCGAACTCGAACGCCCCATGCAAATTGTGGATGTCATAAAAGCCAAGCGATCTAAGTATCGCCATGAACGGAGCATCAAATTCTCGTTCTGTTAGGGTATCAAGATAGTTTCCGATTACGTTTGCTAGCATTAAATTCCTTTCGTTTTCTTTCTATAATAGTTGCTAGACGTTCATTTTGTTCAGGAGTTGGGATCAATTTAGAAAGTCGCTCAGCATCTATGGGATTGATGTGTAATTCAGGAGGTATAAGATTGCCATCGTTATCGAACCTCAATGGGAGCTTATCGTAAAGATCGACTATGTTATCAAGTGTCAAATCTTGAGCCTTTACATTTGACACGTTCCCACTAATATCGCAGACTTTATCCATAAGATCATATATTGCTGGCACAATTTGAGAGGCAATTTGCTTGGCAGCGGTGTCAAGCGAAGCGGCTAAGCCTTCTATATTGGTTGATTGAATGTCATTCCTCTTGAAAAGGCCTTCTAATGATATTCCTTTTAGTGGTGTTTCAATTAAAACATCTTCTACTTGTGTTCCAATAGAGCTCTTGTGTCGCAGCTTCTTGCTTTTAATCCTTGACAGTGTCGGATCTTGAGCTGCGCCCAGTTTCATAATTGCATCATGGAAGAACTTATTGAATTCTCTTTCGTACCTTGGATTTTGGAAAATGAGTCTTTCCATGTATACACCTATAATGACTATTCACTCGAAGCGCGTTTTGGATGGGCAGATGACTTCAATATCGATAGTTTGAGTAATCGCGAATTTTGTTAATTCCCTATAATATAGTAATATAATATACTTTGCCCCAGATGTCAAATACCTTGGGACAAACCTAGTTGTCCCAACATAGTAGCATTTTTAACCTTCCATACAAGAGGCGGGTTTTATGTCCATTGTTCCTCATATTCTCCTGCACGCAAATTCTGCGATGTGATTACCTAAAACAATCCATACGACCGAAATGTTGCAATATGCAAACCCCTGTTTTGTTTTCAGGCCATTTATTGCTTTTGTAAAAAACACATACTACTGACAATATTTGAATTAACAACGAATCTCCGGTCGGCACAGGGCTTGCCTTTAAGAACAGGGTACACGGCGATAGTCCGTCGAACCCTTCTTTTGGGTAAGCGAAGATGGTGTGTGGGTGAGTTGAATAAACGGTGGTTTTTGAAGGAGTTCGAGCGGGTGGAAGGGTTTCCGGGGCAACTTTGGCCTTGAGAGCTGGGTCCCCGGAAACTATGCCGTGTAGTGCGTAGAACGAAATTCTTTTCGTAGCATAGGGCTTAGATGCCCGAAAAAGTGAGTCCGGTCGTCTTAAGAGGCCGGACTCGTCAATTACATGAAGTTAATGCACTGTCATAGCTTTTGCGCAACCTAAGGGGACACATGAGCGTATAATTAGAGAAATAGGCAACAAATGAGGTTCCAATGAATGCCGTTACAGAACGTACCGGTTCGGGTGTGGTCAAATGGTTTTCTCAAAGTAAGGGGTATGGTTTTATTGTCACCCCTGACAATGAAGAAATCTTTGTTCATTTTTCATCTATTACTGGGCGCGGCTATCGAATTCTCGAAGCCGGAGACCGCGTTACGTTTGAAACTATGACAGGCCCAAAAGGACTGCAGGCTTTCCATGTTGTCAAGGAGTCTGAATAGAAACATCCACGATCCTTAGTAAATAAGCTCAAACAAGCCGCCTGAATTGCCGGGCGGCTTTTTTTATGACTACAGGCCGGTTTTTTGCTCGGGTTTAGTAGGACTGGTCTAATACACAACGATGTTGATTTTCGGCAACCGCGCATGCTATTCCGAGTCGCTTTTTTCTTCAGTTTTATTCTGAGTCTCTTCTCTGTCCGAGTTGGATATTCGTCGTTGCCTGCGATTCGGGTCGTGAACAGTCTTCCTTCCTCTGTCGAAATCGAATTCGAACTTGAAGGTATCGAAACGGAGGAAAGGCGAACAGCAGCGGGCGATTTCCAGTGGATTCAAATTGAGGGGATGAGCGCGATGACAACACCGGGTTTGCCTGCATTGCCGCAGCGAGCGTATTTCGTTCGCATTCCGGAAAATGCTCAGGTAAGACTTCAGGTTGACGTGCTCGAAGAGGAAATCCATCGGCTCGGGCGCCCACTACCGGCTCAGCCTATCCCGGACCGCAATGCAGCTGCGGTAGATTTTCAGTGCAATACGGATTTCTACGCTCAAGGCGGCGCATACCCTGAAGCCTATGCGCGGCTCGGCGGGACGGCTTTCGTAAGAGGAGTGCGAGTCATTCCGGTTATTGTGACACCGGTTCGGTTCTTTCCGCAGGATTCGACATGTCATGTTGCCGTTCGATTGCGCGTGCGTCTTTTTTTCGATGCGGAAACTCCCAGCGCGAATATGCAAACGGTTGCGCCTGCGCTCCTGTCCGATGATGCGTTGTTTTATTCCATCACAATTCTCAATCCACCGGACAACTATGAACGTCGGGACTCCGCCGCAGGAAAGCTGATTGTTGTTTGTGTCGATGAGTTCCTTCCACTGGTTGAAACGTTTGTGGAGTGGAAACGAGCTATCGGAATTCCGGTAGTGCTTGTACCTTTGTCTACTGCAGGCGCGACCGCTTCTGAAGTGCGCGAGTATTTGCAGGTTATTTACGATTCGCAGCTCCAGCCACCGCAAGCGATACTGCTAATCGGCGATGTCCATCTTCTTCCTGTGTTTTACGGAGTGGAAGGTTCGCTGACGGATCATCCGTACAGCACTCTCGCGGGGGATGATTATCTGCCGGATGTTCCCGTGGGGCGGATTCCGTGCGGTGATGTCGAGAGCTGCCGCCGCTGGGTCGAGCGAACCATGGCTTACGAACAGAATCCCACGACGGATGACAATTGGGTGGAATCCGCAGTTGTTTTTTCCAGCTCGGAATTTCACGATCCTGAAAACGGCCGGATTGCCGCGGCTCTTCTGCAGGGAGCAGGACTTTCGTACGTCACACAGCTCCAGCAGCCCGAAACAAACGCGCTTCCGTTTTTCATCGAACCGGTGAGTGCGGGATGTTCGTGGCTTTTTTATATCGGTCATGGATATGTGGAAGGACTTTCGTCTATTACTCCCGCATTTACGATTACGGAGCTTGATGAACTTCAGGCGCAATGGAAATCTCCTTTTATAATTTCGGTTGCATGTGCGACAGCCGATTTGGATTGGCCGGGGATGTCGCTGGGAAAAAGCTGGCTAAGTTTGCCGAGTGATTTGGGGGCGGTTGCGTATTTTGGAGCGACGGAAAACACGGCTTTTTTCTATTCGGACACGATTGGTTTGGGCGCAATGCGCGGCTTTTTGGAGCATAGACTGCCCACTATCGGGCAAGCGGTGAATTTCGGAAAACTATATATGGCCGCCGCGTTTCCGGAGAACCCCGGAGGACGCGCCGAAGAAACAATGCAGCAATTTATCCTGCTCGGTGATCCGACGTTATCTGTCTTAACGGAAACGCCGCAGGATTTGGTCGTTACCTGTCCGGGGCAGCTTCCTTTAAGCGCGCCGATTTTGCCGATTACCGTAGAGCGGGGAGGACATCCTTGCGTTGAAGCGCGATTCTGTTTGCGCGCAGAAAATTCTGACTATGCCGCTGTCGGTTTTTCGGATGAAAACGGACAGGCGAGTATTGCGTTGGATTTTGAGAATCCCACTCGGTTAACTCTCGCTGTGACGGCAAGAAATTCGCCCCCGCATTTTTCGGGAATCGAATTGACTCCCGATTCGGGAGCTTATGTGGTCGCTTCCGGTTTTGTGGTTCGGGATTCGAGCGGTGATGGTGACGGATTTGCGGACAGGGGAGAGGAAGTAAGTCTCGCGCTTCAGCTTATCAACTATGGCAATCAGGTTTCTCTTCCGGGCGCTTTCGCGCTGCAATCGACCGATTCTCTTTTGCTTGTTGATACAATGCGTGCAACATTTACATCTATCGCACCCGGAGAAACGCTGGAAACAAGCCAAGATATATGGGCATACGTCTCGGATAGTGCTCCCGACGAGCATGAAGCAGTTCTATCCACGGAAATAGTTTTGCCGGAACAATCAGCACAAGAAATATATTTACCGCTTCGTTTGCATGCGCCGATG
>CBDVDL010000156.1:0-4968 GCA_965372735.1 uncultured Alphaproteobacteria bacterium
ATATGCTGCAGGTAACATCTGGCAGTGACTATGGTATCCGGGGAGTTATTTACTTGGCCCTGCGTGGCAAGAAGGATGCTGTGCTGATTAGTGAAATCGCCAGCGCTCATGACATTCCTGAAAGTTATCTGGCCAAGATATTTCAAGGATTGACCCGGCAAGGTATTCTCCGTTCGGCACGAGGCGTGGGCGGGGGATTCATGCTGGCTCGTCGGCCTGACCAGATTACGATTTTAGATGTTGTCAGCGCATGTGAAGGCCCGGTTCTTGTTTCGAAATGCTTATCGAAGAAAGACAAGTGCGACAAGAAACCTATTTGTGGTCTCTGTGTTGTTTGGGAAAAGTTGCAGGGTAAAGTTGTTTCCGTACTCAGGGAAACAACAGTTCAAGATGTCGTTGATTCTTTGGAAGAAAAATATCCGGTACCATAATGGACTCTCAGGATTTCTGGCAAAGCGTTAAAAATACCGTCCGCGGAAGCGTGAAAGAAGTTCAGGAACGAGGTGAAATACTTGCCCATCAAGGCCGGTTGCGGTTCGACATTTTCGGGCTTCAGCGTCGTCTTGACAGGCAGCTTGAGTCCCTGGGCAGATTTTACGCTAATCGCGTCCAAGAAGGAAAATCCGTGCTGGCGGATGACTCGGAGATGGCATCACAACTTGCCCAGATCCAGAAAATCGAAGCAGAACTTGCTGTGCTTCGTGAAGAGTTGCGCCTCGCTGCGCGAAAATCGCAAGCATAGAAACCAACCCTTCTCTTGCGTTCTCACCCCCTCTGAAGGTTCCTACCATATTATACGATTACCACGAGTATCTCTTTGACTTGGAGGAGTCCGTTTTTCAGGATTTTTCCTTGATGTTATAGTATTTCTACCGCTGATTAAAAAACGAATCAGATATTGCCCTCTCGATCCAGATTTGGCGCATGCTTTGCAACGATTGTGGACATTCCACTTAAGGCGTCGGGCTTTGTGGTCAGGGAATCGAATTAAAGGAAGTTTTTGTGGAATCAGGCAAGCCGGGCAATGATATTCTTTCCGATGCGCAGGCGCTTGTAGAGCCGCAGCCGGAAGAACTGTCTCAGGGTGAGTTTGAAAGTATTGCCATTATCGGCGTCGGGATGGTCGGTGGTTCCGTGGGATTGGCGCTACGCGAACTCGGTTTCCGTGGCCGGATAATCGGTCTGGACCAGAGACGCGTCTTAGACGAAGCGCTTGCTATCGGCGCGATTGACCAGGCGGTGGGTGATTTAGCGGAAGCGGTGCCGCGCGCAGACCTCGTGGTTCTTGCAACCCCGGTTTTGGAAACGAAAAAGCTTCTGTCCACTGTCCTGAAAACGGCGCGGCCGGGTACGGTTGTGACCGATATCGCTGGAACCAAAGCGGAAATCTGCGCATTGGCCGCAGAGACAAAAGATGCCCGCGGCATTTTTATTGGCGGTCATCCGTTGACCGGTACATCCCGACGGAGCATTGCGAATGCGCGGGCTGAACTTTTTTCGGGCGCGCATTATATTTTATCACCCACCGAAAAAACCGGAGATGAACCGCTCGAATCCTTGAAATGGTGGGTTCGGCAGCTTGGGGGTATTCCGCTGGTGCTTAAGCCCGCGGAGCATGACAGGCTGATGGCTGCTATTCAGCATCTTCCGCTGATGCTGGCTCTTGCCCTTGCCGATGGCACCGGCGATATGGCTCACGCGTTTCCTCTTCTGTGCAAACTGGCGCAGGGTGATGTCCGCGAAATGACTCGGTTGTCGGATGCTTCCTATGAAACGTGGGAAGGGATTTTGCAAACCAACCGGGATGAGATTTTAAAGGCCAGCGCACAATTTCGCAAGACCCTGAAGAATTGCGAAGCGCAGCTTAAGAAAGGCGATATGACAGCGAGTTTTCAAGCGGCGCATGCCTTTCGGCGGCAGCTTCTGCGCACCCATGCCGGTCTCTGGGATGCCCGCTGCGAGCTTGTCATCACAGCTCCTGACAGACCCGGCATCTTTGCGCGCATCACCAGCATTCTTTCTGAGCGAGAAATCAGTATCCGCGACCTTCGAGTGATTTATCTGCAGGAAGCCGCAGGCGGAACGCTCAGCCTGTTGGTCGCGTCACCTGCGGAAGCTATGCTGGCTCTGGATTTACTGAAGAATGAAGGATTTGATGTCCATCTCCGAGACTAAAGCAATATATCTTCTAAAGCTACCTCACTTTTATCTCACATAAAGTATCCTCTTATAAGAAATCCGCACTTGCAAAGACCCATAAACTTTGTTATATTTTAAAATTAAGTCTGTTTCCGTCATCATGAGCTTTAATAGCAGAGCTGGCGGGATAACTTTGCAGTTATCACATCCTGATGGACATGGATTGTGATGACACGCTTGCGACATCCGGAGAAACGAAGACGCGCGTCGGCTTTTTACAGACATCGCCTGCATTTGGGGCGCTTGAAAAGAATATCCGGCAGATAGAAAATTTGCTTGAAGGGCAACGTGCGGAGCTGTGGGTTCTGCCAGAGTTTGCGCTGACAGGCTACGATTTTGTTGATGTCGCGGAAGTTCGCCTGTACGCTGAGGAAGCGCCGGGAGGAAAAAGTACAACGTGGCTCCAGTCACTGGCGGAGAAGCACAACGCCGCCTTTGTGATAGGGCTGCCGGAAATTTCCAGCGGTCGGCTTTTCAACACAGCGGTCGCTGTTGGGCCCAAAGGCTTTATCGGCCGCTACAGGAAGCTGCATCTGTTCGACCGAGAGAAGGAGCTTTTTGAACCGGGGGATGAATGGCTGCAAGTTCTTGATGTCGGCGGCGTCAAAATCGGCATGATGATTTGCTTCGACTGGATTTTTCCGGAAACCGCACGCACACTATCGTTGCGCGGAGCTCAAATCATCTGCCACTCTGCGAATCTCGTGCTCCCTTATTGTCAAAAGGCGATGTTCGCGCGCTCGGTCGAGAACGGCGTCTTTACTATCACCGCGAATCGCATCGGAACCGAAAACCGCACTGGTAAGCAGCTTGTTTTCACCGGCGGGAGTCAAATCTTAAACCCGCACGGAGAGATTCTCGCTCAGGCTGGAACCGATACGGTCGAAGCGCACGTTGTCGAAATCAATCCGGAAGCAGCGCTGCAAAAGAACGTTACGCCGACCAACCATCTTTTCCACGACAGACGCACGGCGTTTTATGGGTTGGAATAAAACGTACAAATAAAAAGAGAGAATTCTTTACTCAGGTTATTTTCAGAATAAGAATTCGAAATCATTCTCTCGTTTTCTCTAATGTATCGTTTGCGAGGCTACTCTATCTTGCTTCCCCCTCCCAAAGAGACATTGTTAAACAGAGAACAATCAAAAAAGGAGCATGGAATGCAAGGCAGTAAACTGTATGTGGGAAACCTCACCTACGCCGTCACGAACGAGCAGTTGGAGGAATTGTTTGCCAATCACGGCAGTGTGAAGGAAGCCACGGTTATCGAAGGCAAGGGTTTCGGTTTCGTTGAAATGTCCAGCCCCGCGGAAGCGGAAGCCGCCAAAGAAGCTTTGGACGGAACCGATTTTGGTGGACGCACGATGAGAGTGGACGAAGCCCGTCCGCCTAAAGAGCGCGGCCCAAGAAGAGGCCCCCGCTACTAAATAGTAAACAAAGAACGCAGCCGTTTTGGTTTATCCGGGAGCACAGATGCTGTTGGATAGTTTGGCTTATCTCTTTTTTCAGATACGACAGGGCGATTTCTATCTTGAGGATTGTTCATGAAAGTTAAAGACCTTCTGCGTGATAAAGGGGATGTCGTTCATACGATTGCCCCGGAGAAAACCTTATCGGATGCTGTCGCGCTTCTGAATAAGTACAAAATCGGGGCGCTGGTTGTCGCGGATGAAAAGAACGCGATTCTGGGCATCCTTACCGAACGCGATATTTTGCATTGCGTCGAAAAGAAAGCCAGCGTTTTTGGGCAGATTCCGGTCAGCGAAGAAATGACCAAGGATCTGCTGATTGCGGTTCTGGATGACGATGTGGATTATGTTATGACGATTATGACTGAAAGGCGCGTACGGCACGTCCCGGTTGTTTTTGAAGGACGCCTGGCAGGACTGATTTCCATCGGCGATGTTCTGAAAATTCGGATAGAGCAATGCGAATTTGAAGCTCGTCACCTTCGGGATTATATCACGGGGAAATATCCCGGCTGAGGGACATTCCTGTTACCTGGAGTTGTACGCTTTCAATTTCTAAGCCCCCATTCGCGGTCAAACGCGGATGGGGATTGCTTTGTGTTTAAACGGATTTTCAAAATGAGCTGACTTAACAAGTCGGCTTCTTGTATTTAAAGGACGAAGGGAAATATGACAGAGGAATTAGCGCCAGCGTATCGCTCGCTTTTCGACAAGGCGGGGCCGGTGTTGCGGTATCGCATACTGCGCGATTTAGTTCATCAGGATGCCGACGGTTTCTTCGTTGCCTTGGTATTTCCCGATTGAAGAGTCGGACACTTCGAATCATCACACCACAGACTGGACTTTTCGGGGCATGCTGATTTTTGGAGCGCTTGAGTTCGACGTGTAATGTGACTACAAAACGTCAAATGCGAGCGAAGTCTTTAACAATAAAGAGGGTATCCCGATGGGATACCCTCTTGCGTTCAATCAAAAGTGATAGAAAGGCGGCCGTTAGCCTACGTTCTGAGTGCTGCGACGTCCTCTTCGTTCCGGGCGATTGGGTTCAGGTTCAATATCCTGGAACTTCATCTTTTTCTCCACCCATGCCTGAAGGGCTTCCTGAGTAAACTTGATCTGCCCTCCCAATCTGAAATGGGGAATTCCCCATCGTTTATAGCCATTTCGTAGGGCCGCTGGCGTTTTTCCAAGAAACTTAGCCGCATCATCGATATTTAGAATCGTCATAAGGCATCACCCTTTCTCAACAAAGTTTTCGTTTTTTCGCAATTAATTGCAATTGTCTTCCGTTCCTCCTAAG
>CBDVDL010000157.1:0-4925 GCA_965372735.1 uncultured Alphaproteobacteria bacterium
TGATGGATGGGATGGGACGGAAATCTGGTCGAGTGTGGGGCAAGGACCGACGGACGCCTTTGATGCCGTCGGTATTCTACCGGACATTGACGCGAACGGTTCGTGGGAAATTCTCGCGGGCAATCGCTATGGCGTGATTCAGGCGTTTTCGGGAGGTCTCGAAATTTCTCCAGCGCCGATTCAACCGGCGGTGCCGTCGGCATTCACACTCGGACAAAACTATCCGAATCCCTTCAATCTTGAAACGGTGATCCCGTATTCGCTCGCCGGTACGGTTCCGGTATCTCTGAGCGTCTATGATATCCTCGGGCGACGCGTCGCGACACTCGTGGACGCTGTTCAACAACCGGGGGAATACAACGTCATCTGGTCAGGCAAAAACATCGCCGGACTGACTGTTGCATCGGGTATCTATTTCATTCAATTGCACGCGGAATCTTTCTCCGCTACACGCAAAATCGTTCTTCTTAAGTAGGCGATGCTTGCCAAAAGATGGGGTCATTATGATGGGACGAACAAACATCTTTAGATTCGGTTTGCTGATACTGCTTGCACTCGTGTCTGCGAGCTACGCAAATAGAATTCTCGAAATTCCCGCTGTGACAGAGCAGGATATAATCACATTGGAACGCCTCGGAGTTCGCCTATTGGATGCCAAAGTCGAGAAAATGAACCCAGCTCTCCGGTCGCAACCCCAGCGTGTGCGTTGGAATTTCGAAAATGGTTTTGTCACCGGTTTTGCTGACAGCGAGACTATAGTGAGATTGAATCAAGCGGGCATCTCTTATAAGGATAAAGGTTCGTACATTCCGCGCGCGCGAAGAAATTCGCCGCCTGTGATACTTGATATATCGTATCAGTGGGGTTGGCCAAGACCCATGACAGGCTGGCCTGCGATTTACGGACACACGGCTTTGGTGGCGGATTTTGACGGCAATGGTGATTTGGAAGTGCAGCTTTCCAATATCGAAAATTATTTTTACGTCTGGCAGCATGACGGTGCTTTCTTCCCCGGCTACCCGCTGGATCCCATCATCATGTGGCTGCCGACGGATCCTCCGGCACCCGTGACATGGGTGTCGTCTTCTTCCATCGAAACAGCGGCGATGGGAGACATCGACGGCGACGGCGCGCAGGAAATTGTGTATGGCTGCGGGTTGGGATACCTTTGTGTCTATCAGCCGGACGGTCCGATGGACAGCTATCCGTGGCTGATGGACACGACGCTCTACACCGGCGTTCCAGCGCTGGTAGATTTGGACGGCATCGAGGGCGAAGAAATCATCGTGCACACCTATCCCTATTATCCGGAAGCGTTTCCGGTGCCGCCGATGGTACATGTCTATTATCCGGACCATACCGAAATGCCGGGCTGGCCGCAGCCACTTCCTCGTGAAAGTGATTCCTCTCCGGCTGTGGGAGACTTGGATGGCGATGGTGATCCGGAAATCGTTATAGGTTGCGCGGAACCGGGCAGCGGCGATGGCCAAATACTTGCGTGGCACACCGACGGCACGATGACAGAAGGTTTTCCGATTACGAATCTTTATCGCGTGAACTCAACGCCGACGATTGCCGACCTCGACGGAGATGGCTTTCGCGAGATTATCATTCGCACGAAATCACACGATTCGGAAATCAACGGGATCTATGTGTGGGATCACACGGGAGACTTAATGCCCGGTTTCCCGGCGGAAGTCATCACCGGCCATCCCGATGGCGCATGCGCTGTGGGAGATATTGACGGTGATGGAGATTTGGAAATCGCTTTCGGAAGTGTGGAAGCCATCGATTTAGGCCGCATCTACGCTTGGCATCACGACGGCACACCGGTGGAAGGATTCCCGCAGCTTGTGGGAGCGACGTGGGTGGATGGCAGCGTGGTTATCGCGGATGTTTCGGGCGATGGTTTGCCCGATATCATCGGAACAACAAACGGTCTCTTTGACGATCGCGGACATATCGTTGCGTTCGATTGGCAGGGAAACATGGTGGCGGATTTCCCGCTCTACCCGGATATCAACGATGATTTCAGCACGTTTGAATGCACACCGACGGCGATCGATGTCGATGGCGACGGTGATATCGAGATTTTTGCCGGGGATCACGAAGGAAAACTTTACGCGTGGGATACACCGGGGATTGTTTCTGAACATGCGACTTGGCCGACGTTAAAATTCGGACCGCACCGCACCGGTTGCCGCGCTACCGAACCCGCCTCGCTAGTTCGCGGAGATCGCCTGTCAGTAGTTGAGACATTCCGTTTGCATTCTCCTTACCCAAATCCATTCAATCCAACAACTACGATTCGCTACGATATAAAGAAGGCAGGACTTGTTTCATTGAGGGTATTCGACATCTTGGGTCGGGAAGTTGCGACGCTCGTTTCAGGAACGGTTCCGGCCGGTTTTTATGCGATTACATGGAATGCAGACAGACTCCCCTCCGGCCTTTATTTCTGCCGTATGGAAGCCCCTGGATTCACCCAAGTCCAAAAGCTCCTGCTCGTGAAGTAGCCCTTCTCAGGCAACAGCTTTTCCTCTGCTTTCCTCCAGTTTCCTGTACTGAAAATGTACTGTTTTGAGGAGAATCCGGAGGAAAGAACAGTAACTTACGTCACACTGCAGGACACCTGTAGGGGGTAGGCGAAGATTCTGTAATTATTGATATTACTGGGTTTAAATAGCGTTAATCTGTAGGGTTCGAATCCCGTACGCGCTACAATAAAAACAAGCCCTTAGGAAGAATTCCTAAGGGCTTGTTACTCTCGTTCAAAGAGAATCATTCTGGCAGTAATGAAATGAATTGGCGGGCTCCCCACAAGTCGAGAAGCCCGCTTTATTGTTTCAGTTATCACGTTAAAAGATCCTGTGTATAGGACTATCCCGTTTAGGCACGCGATAGCATCTTTTTTGGATTGTGAAAACAATTACTTTCTTTTACTTTTTCTATTGATTTTATTAATAATATGTTGTAAATTGTTAAGTGTATATTCTCGCCATAGTTGGCTAAATTCGGCTGTTTCCAAGGCAGATAGAATAACGAGAATTGGAGTGAACAGCTAATGGTACTCCATGACTACCAGCACTTGGCATGTATAGACCATCTTATCAACCGAATTCTGTTTCTTATTTGGCGAAAGGGTGCACACAGGAGGAAACACAATTATGAACAAGCGATCTACAAAACTCACGGTCATTTTCTGGGAAATTACCGGGTTTGCAGCGGTCGTCCTACTGTTGTGGTTGGACGAGATTCTCGATTTGCCTCACAATCTATTAGGAACAGCTGCGACACCTGTCAACTGGCCTGAATGCCTGTTAGAAACCTTTTTCGTAATCATCTTGGGTTGGATTGTCATTGTACGCAGTAAGCGAACTCTAAGGCGTATCAGGTATCTGGAAGGTTTCCTACCGGTTTGTTCTTTTTGCAACCGCATTTGCGCAGATGGCGTGTGGATGCCAATCCATCAGTATCTCGATCAACAAACGGGAGTGCGGGCTTTCCACCGATTGTGTCCTGAATGCGAGCAGGAAAAATTCGGGTAGAAGTAAAGCCGCTCTGCGATACCGAGTTCCAAAAGAGGTAGAAGCATACGGTTTGATAATCAACCGCATGAGAATAGCAGCATGAAGATAGTATCTTTACAAACACTGATAAATCCCCGATCACGGCTGGCGTTCGTGTTATTTTTAATTGCAATCCATTCATTCTTAGTCGGTGTCGGTTTGATTATCCGGCCGGCTATGTTGATGAAGCTCCTTGGTTTTGGACTGTGTTACGAACGCTTTTTCCCGACTCAGGGTGGTGTTTTTCATATCGCGATGGCCATTGGCTATACTATGGCTGCACTAAAAGTTGACAAATATCGATGTCTGATACATTTTTCCATTATAGTAAAAAGTGTCGCGGCTCTCTATCTATTTATCTATTATTTCATCATGAATTCACTCTGGATTATTCTGGTGTCCGGGATCGGAGATGGACTTATGGCATTGGTCATCTTTTTGTCGTTGCTCTTTTATGTCAGGTCCGACGGGAATTCAAACGGTGACATGAAAGAATCCGAGAGTAGCAAGAACGACTCTTGGGATCAATCAGTACCGTCTGGGGAAAAGAAAAATGGATAGGGAACTACCAGGAATTGTCGTTACGGGAGCTTCCGGCTTCATTGGGCGGAATTTCTTGGAATCTGTTGCGGGGAAATTCCGCCTTTTCTGTTTGGCGCGTCGCTCGCCCGAAGAAGTAGGGATTCAAAGACATGAAAACATGCGGTGGATTCACTTGGACATTGAGAATTGGCCGGCATTACAGGAAGCGGCTCAACATATCAAGGATCATGGGGGTGCCGATTATGTGTTACAACTGGCGGGCTATTATGATTTAAGAGGGAATGATAATCCCGAATATGAGCGAAATAATGTAACAGGTACCCGCAATGTTCTAAAACTGGCCGAGTTGATTGGAACGAAGCGCTTTCTTTTTGCCAGTTCACTGGCGGCATGTGATTTCGTATCTGCCGACAGAGTACTGAATGAGCAAAGCCCTGCCGATGCCAAATTTCCCTATGCTCAGAGTAAGCGGCGTGGGGAAGACATGATGAAGGAGTATTCCGAAAAATTCCCATGTACGATCATTCGTCTGGCCGCGGTTTACAGTGATTGGTGTGAATATCCACCGATGTATGTCTTTCTTAACACATGGCTATCAAACAGTTGGAGTGCTCGAATTCTCGGTGGCTATGGTGAATCTTCCGTCACCTATATTCACATCCAAGATCTCATCAGGCTGTTTCTCAGGATAATTGATATTGATAAGACCTTGCCCGGATTTTGTACATACATTGCCAGCCCCAGTGGCACAATTTCCCATATGGATCTTTTCAGAACGGCGACAAGATATTATCATGGGCAAGATATTGAACC
>CBDVDL010000158.1:0-4892 GCA_965372735.1 uncultured Alphaproteobacteria bacterium
AGCGAAGGGGCAGAGCCAACTGGCAGAGAAAATTAGTTCATTTTTGTCGGGGCAGCCCCACGTGTCTGCCCGCGAGTGCATAACGAATTTGAAGACGGG
This sequence comes from uncultured Alphaproteobacteria bacterium, assembly GCA_965372735.1. Taxonomy (GTDB): domain Bacteria; phylum Electryoneota; class RPQS01; order RPQS01; family DYHQ01; genus JAUXGA01. The sequence continues at coordinate 100 of CBDVDL010000158.1, forward strand.
CGCACACATGGGAGCGCCCCTACGAAACGTCCAAAAAAACCGGTACATCGTACCGGCTGAAGATTGAAATCTGAGATCTCCTTGAAAAAGGAGGTCTATTTTTTTGCAAGCTGCTTGAGGCCTTCTTCCATTGTTGTCCACGCGAGCAGAGCGCATTTGACGCGGACGGGAAGTTTTGATATTCCCGCCAACGCTTCCAAATCTCCCATGTCCGCATCGTCAGGAATTGCGCCGCCGTCCCGCATGAAATTCTTGAAGCGTTCTATCCATTCCCGGATTTCCTGCGCGTTTTTTCCCTTCAGTATTTCTGTCATCATCGATGACGATGCCATCGCGATAGCGCAGCCCCGCCCTTCAAAACGAATTTCCTTCAGCGTTTCTCCATCGAAAATCAAATCCAGCGCCAATTCATCCCCGCAAAGTGGATTTTTCCCTTCGACATGCACGGTAGGTTCGGGCAGCGCGCCGAAATTGCGCGGATAGCGATTATGATCCAGTAGGATTTCACTATAGAGGTCATCGGGCATACGCCAGTACCTCCTTCGCCCGATGGATGCCTTCCATAAGCTGGTCGATTTCTTCGTGCAGGTTATACAGATAAAAACTCGCGCGTGCCGTCGCGGGCACTCCCAATTGACGCATCAACGGTTGCGCGCAATGATGCCCGGCGCGCACGGCGATGCCGTCCCGGTCGAGAAGGGTGGCGAGGTCGTGCGGATGAATGCCTTCGACATTGAATGAGATAAGCGCTCCGCGTTCGCCGCTCTGAGGACCGTAGATTTCGACGCCTTCTTCCGAAGAAAGCCGTTCCAACGCATAGGCGGCCAGTTCATGATCGTGCTCTTCTATCCAGTCCATACCGACATCGCTGAGATATTTCACAGCCGCGCCTAAACTCACCGCTTCACCAATCGGTGGCGTTCCGGGTTCGAACTTGTAGGGAATTTCATTCCATGTCGAATGATCAAGAAAAACTTCCTGAATCATCTCGCCGCCGGTCATGAAAGGATCCATGTCTTCGAGCAGTTGTTCGCACCCCCAAAGCACTCCGATTCCCGTCGGACCGCACATCTTGTGCCCGGAAAACGCGTAGAAATCGCAGCCGATTTCGGAGATGTTGACCGACATATGCGGCACAGCCTGCGCGCCGTCAATCAGTATTTTCGCACCGATGGCATGCGCGGCGGCTGTAATCTCAGCGACGGGATTAATTGTTCCTAAGACGTTTGAGATATGTGTCAGCGCGACCATTTTCACGGGCGGTTTTAAAACATCATTCATTGCGCTCATGTCCAGCGTTCCGTCGGGCTTCATCGGCCAGTAGCGAAGTTTGGCACCAGTGATGTTGGCGACGAGCTGCCACGGAACGAGGTTGGCGTGATGTTCCATCGGCGTCAACACGATGATGTCGCCGCGTTTCAAGAATTTATTTGCGTAGGAATAACACACGAGGTTAATCGATTCGGTCGTACCGCGTGTGAAGACCACCGTATGTTTCGAGGGAGCTCCGATAAACGAAGCCACTCTCTCGCGCGCGGCTTCGTACCGATCCGTCGCCTGCTCGCCCAGTGAGTGGATGCCGCGATGGACATTCGCGTTGTGGGACTGGCAGAAAAGACAATAGGCGGCGAGAACCTGTGATGGTCGCTGCGATGTGGCGGCGCTATCCAGATAAATCAACGGCGCGCCTCGCACCATCGTTTTCAGAATCGGAAAATCTTCCCGCAGCTTTTCAGCTTTCGCTTGTGTTGAGTTTTTTGGCATAGCGTTCTTCATCAGTTTGCAGTGGAATTTCTGCCGGCGGTTTGCAGAGCAACAGCGCGCCATCTCTCCGCGATAGCTTCCATTGGTGCGCGGCGAATAATTTCTTCCGCGAAACCCACCGCAACAGTTGCAAGAGCCTGCGAGCGATTCAAACCTCGCGTCATCAGATAAAACAGCATATCATCGTCAGCTGTTCCCATCGTCGCTCCGTGTGAACAGTGAACATCATCTGCGAGGATTTCAAGCCGCGGGATGGCGTCAGCGCGCGCGTCGTCGCTGAGCAGCAGATTGCGGCACGCTTGATAAGCTTCCGTGTGCTGGGCGACTCTATCCACGCGAATCATTCCCTGAAAAACAGAGCGGGATTTCCCGGAGAGAAGCGATTTAAACAGCAGATTGCTTTGCGTGTGTGACTGCTTGTGATATTGCAGCGTCCGCGTTTCCGCCCGTCGCGAGCCGTCGCCGCAGAAGAGTCCATAGAGCGAGCATTCCGCTCCGGGCTTGTGTAAATCAAGTTCCATCATTGAAGCATTCCAAACAGAGCCGCTTGTCAGATGTCCCCAGTTGAGAACAGCGCCTTCGCCGAGCTGTGCATGGACTTTTCGGTAAAGATGCGTGTGGAATGCGAGTTTATCTTCATGGAGAAAATGCAGTCGAGCTCCGTTCTCTAAAACGATTTCGATTCGTCCGATAACAGCGCTTGTCTCGCTGGCGTCACTTTCCCAGCGGCTGCAGACAACGGCATCGGCTCCGCTTTCAACGAAGAGAACGGTTGTCAATGCCGCGGAATCCGAAATCCGTTGAACGATTTGCACCGGCTTGCGGTTGTCTGCGGTAATTCGATACGCGGCGACAGAACCCTGCATCGCGTGGTGCAGGTGCAGAAATTTTGCGTCGAGTCTATCGTCAGCGACAGCCAAAAGCCCTCGAAGAGTTTCCGCGTCCAGCGTGGGCAGAGTCACATTGATTTCGAGCTCGGAATTCAGCGGTGTAGCCACATGAGTATCTCGCACAGCAGCAGCTTCCGCTTTTTCCCATGGGAACTCGTCCGGATTCGTATAACGCCAATCCTCCGTTTTCTTCTTCGGAACCCGTGTGCGATTGGCGGCTTCGAGCGAAGCTATGTTATCCTGAGGAGTCCAGAGTATCTGCGTCGTTGTCCGCTCGCGTGTCATGGTTTCTTTAGCCAACAGAACCCTCCATTTGCAGCTCAATCAGACGGTTCATTTCGATAGCGTACTCCATCGGCAATTCCTTGACGACTGGCTCGATAAATCCTCGAACGATAAGCGCGGTCGCTTCGGATTCCGACAGGCCGCGTGACATCAGATAGAAGAGCTGCTCGTCGCCAATTTTTGAAACCGTTGCTTCATGTCCTAGCGAAATGTCGTCTTCCCGGACGTCCATATAAGGATACGTGTCCGTCTGGGAATTCTCATCGAGCAGCAGAGCGTCGCAGCGAACATTCGCTTTGGAACCCGCCGCTTTCGGAGAAACTCGCAGGAGACCGCGGTAGCTTGTGCGCCCGCCTGCGCGCGAGATGGATTTCGAAACGACAACCGATGTCGTTTTCGGCGCCATATGAAAAATTTTCGAACCTGCTTCGATGTGCTGACCTTCACCGGCGTACGCGACACTCAAGATGTCCGCCCGCGCTCCTTTTCCTTTGAGAAAAACGGAGGGGTACTTCATCGTGATTTTCGAGCAGAGATTGCAGTCCACCCATTCGACGAGTGCGTCTTCTTCGGCGAAGGCTCTTTTGGTTACAAGATTATACACGTTGCGCGACCAATTCTGAATCGTCGTGTAGCGCATCCTCGCTCCCTCCAAGACGATGATTTCGACGACCGCCGCGTGAAGACTGTCCGAGCTGTACACCGGCGCCGTGCACCCTTCGACGTATTGAACGTTGGAACCTTCATCAGCGATAATCAGCGTGCGCTCGAACTGGCCGATATTCTGAGCGTTGATGCGGAAGTACGCCTGCAAAGGAATCGTCACATGCACGCCCGGAGGAATGTAGATAAAACTGCCGCCCGACCAGACCGCGCTGTTCAAAGCGGATAGTTTGTTATCTCCCGGCGGCACGACGGTGGCGAAATATTTCCTGAAAATGTCTGGATGTTCGCGCAAAGCGGTGTCCGTGTCCAGAAAGATAACGCCGAGGTCTTCCCATTGCTTTTGCAGAGAATGATAGACAACTTCCGATTCATATTGAGCGCCGACGCCTGCCAAGAATTTCTTTTCCGCTTCGGGAATACCTAATTTGTCGAACGTGTCCTTGATTTCTTCCGGGACGTCATCCCAGTTTTGTTTCGGTCGGTCGGTGGGGCGGACGTAGTAGTGAATATTTTCGAAGTCGATACCTGAAAGGTCTGCTCCCCAAGTCGGCATCGGCATCCGAGTGAAGAGCTTCAGTGCGTTTAGACGGAATTCTCGCATCCAATCCGGCTCTTGTTTCTGCTCGGAAATCTCTTCGACAACTTGCTGAGAAAGTCCCTTCGGTAGCTTGACGAGATATTTTTCCGGCGTGTGAAAACCGTAGCGCTCGTAGTTGTCGGGGTCAATTCCGATAGTATTATTTGGCTTTTTCATAGGTTGTCTTTATTCCGAGGCTGTGGTTTCTTTGACCCAATCGTAGCCGTTCTTTTCCAGTTCGAGGGCGAGGTCTTTGTCGCCGCTCATGACGATGCGTCCGTTCATGAGAATATGAACTCGGTCGGGAACGATGTAATTCAGCAGCCTTTGGTAGTGTGTGATGAGCAGCATGCCGCGTTCCGGACTGCGCAGTTTATTGACGCCGCGTGCGACGATTTTCAGAGCATCGATATCCAGACCGGAATCCGTTTCATCGAGAATCGCCATCTCCGGTTTCAGAACTCCCATCTGTAGGATTTCGTGCCGCTTCTTTTCCCCGCCGGAAAATCCTTCATTCAAATAGCGTTTGGAAAAGGAAGGATCGATTTCCAGAAGTTTCATCTGCTCCTTCAAGTCCTTATGAAAATCCGTCATGTTGCCGGTGTCGTTGC